>NZ_JANEWL010000088.1:0-21384 GCF_028069815.1 Citrobacter sp. Awk 2 | reverse complement strand
TTGTATTACAAGATATTATTAAAAAAACAACCATTAATTCTATTTTAGGGTTTGCATTCAGAAATCTTGCAAGATTATCAATACATGATAAGGATTTCGAGAACTATACATTAAAAGCAATTGATCATTTTCTTATTAGCGGGTTGAAGCATGATGCGGTCAACATGATTATGTCAATGTTAGAGAGAATACAAGGGAAGGATAATCATGAAGCATTGGCACTAATCAATAAGGCCATTGAGTTGCAATCATCGGATAGCAGCTTGGACAAAAATAAAACAGCAGCACTGTATCAGAAAAAAGGGTCTATTTTAATAGATCTTGAAAAATACGAAGATGCCAAGGAACCTGTAATCACAGCATGCTCCTTAAGACGTGGATTAATTGGTGGTGAGATGGAGTTGCATGCTAGCCTTATAAAACTTGAGTTTATTTATAGGGGGCTGAAAGATGATGCTGCTGCGGATAAAATAAAAGAAGAGTATATGTTGCTAGAGTCTCATATAGACGATGCTGAATTTTTTATTGCCAGAGATGTTGCTGAATATTTGAAGGAGGGAAGCGAAGTTTCTCGTAGTAATTTAAACTCCATAATTAATGAGGAAAGCTCAGCGAATATTAAGCTTGGATATACAATGGCCAAGTATTTAAATGAAGAGTTGACTTTCACTGCGAAAATTGAATTACTAGATGAAGCATTGAAATATAGCCGAGAAATGAAAGATTACCACATGACATCTTTGATTTTCCAACAAATGGCTGAGGAATATCATAAAAATGAATATGTATCTATTGCAATAGAGAAATTGCAGGAAAGTTTAAGTTCTAACAAGAGTAACAAAATCGCATTTCAGAACATAATAACTCTACTTCTTCAAGAGAAGCAGCTGGAAGAAGCCTCGTGTTTGCTGAAGCAAAAAATAGAAGAGGTTGGGCAGTTACCTAATATTACATACATTTATGCGAAGGTTCGGTTTGAGTTAAGGGATTATAAGCTGGCATATAAGTTGTTTAAGCATGTAAGGAGTGGATCTTCTTCTGAAAATATTAAAGATATCGATGGTTATATTGTTAAGTGCATAGAGAATATAGATGAACTTGTACCTGAGGAGATCGTCTCAGAGCAAATTGTTAATGCTGATATCACATTAAATGACATATCAAAGGCATTAGATGATTTTTGTGCATCTGTATCTAGTCATTCTCGAATGCTTTATTGGAACAAGTGTGATGATGGTTACAAATGGGCATCTAAACCTGAAACTATAGCAAAGCATGCCTTATTAATGTTTTTTTCCGCCAGATTTGCACCTGGCTCAATCGAGTTAATACAAGAGCCCAGAGCTGGAGCAGGTTTTATAGATATCTATTTAGTCACGAATAATGGTGTTAAGGTGGTTATTGAACTAAAAATGTGTGGTAATGGATACAGTTCTAACTATGCATTATCGGGAGAGTCTCAGATATTACATTATCTTGAGAGTAGAAAAACAAATGTAGGTTTTTTGGTGGTTTTTGATTCTAGAACTAGAGACTTTTCGAAGGGTATACAATATTTTAAAAGTATCGATAATTACTCTATTTTCTCAAAAGTCGTTGATGTGCGTTCAATAATTGAGAAGTAAATTAACCAATAAGGTAAGATGAGTACCATTGAAGCATCTTACCTCTGCCTTTAAGGTAATGTGCATGATTATATGTACCTCGAATAGAGTTTTTATCAACATGCGCAAGCTGCATTTCAATCCATGCGCTTTCGAAACCATGCTCATGCAAGATGGTGCTCATAGTATGCTTGAAGCCATGACCAGTTAACCGACCATGATAACCAAGCAATTTTATCACTTTGTTAATGCTGGCTTCACTCATCGGTTTCCTGACATCATTGCGACCAGGGAAAACGAGGTTGTAATTGCCAGTAATTACTTGCAGTTGCCTCAGGATGCTAAGGGCCTGAGTAGATAACGGGACCAGATGGGGGCGACGCTTCTTCATCCGTTCTTTGGGGATTTCCCATAAGGCATTATCCAAATCAAACTCAGCCCATTCTGCGGCACGTAGTTCGATTGTGCGCACACCTGTGAGCATCAGCAACTGTGTGGCATATTTGGTTACTAAACTGCCTTGAAAGTTTTCCAGAGCGTTGACAAAAGCAGGCAATTCATTTTCAGTCAGGAACGGGAAGTGTTGAGTTTTAGGTTTACTGAGTGCAATAGCTAAATCGGGTGCAAAATTATACTTTGCTCTACCAGTGGCAACAGCATAACGAAGCACTTCACCGCAGCGGCGGCGGATCTTGCTGGTTTGCTCTAGCGCACCTCTTTTCTCAATTTTTTGCAGGACGGTGAGCAGCTCTAGTGGTTCAATCTGCTCAATTGGGCGCTGGCCGATAAAAGGAAAAATATCCTTTTCCAGACAATTGAGAACTTCTTTTGCATACCCCTCTGACTAGGTGGCTTTTTTCGATGAGTGCCATTCTCTGGCCACTGACTCAAAGCTGTTCTCATGTGCAAACTGCAAAGCAATCTTATCTGCTTTTCTGGCTTCACTTGGGTTGATCCCTTTGGCCAACATCGAACGCGCTTCATCACGTTTAGCACGTGCTTGTGCCAATGACACATCGCCATATACACCGAAGGAAATCATCTTAGGCTTACCTGCAAAGCGATAGCGGAAACGCCAGCCTTTACTGCCCGTTGTGTCGATGAGGAGTGATAGCCCCATACCATCGTTAAGCGTATAGGGTTTGTCCTTCGGTTTTGCTTGTTTTATTTGGATGTCAGATAACAGCATGTGTATAGAAAAAAGATCGAACTCAGTTATACACAATGTTATACGCAGAGATGTATAGATTCCATTAGAAATAATGGCACTTTGCTGGACAAGTAAAAGGAGATGAGTGCAGTTAAAACAGTGGGTTATGGAATTAATTAGACTTAGTGAGAAGTGTTCATGGTGTCCCCTGCAGGAATCGAACCTGCAACTAGCCCTTAGGAGGGGCTCGTTATATCCATTTAACTAAGGGGACGAAGCGGCACGAGTATAGCGTTTTTTACTCTCAACGGTAAGTCTCAGGCTGCCTGACTGCTCAAACAGTCGCCATTCAGGTCTGTTTTTTCTGGTTTTTCTGTGGTTGGGCTTCCCGCTTTGCTTGCAACCTGGCTTCTTCCTTGCGTTTATTGCTCATATCATTGCGGATCTGCGCGTGGCTCATCAGCGCAAAGATAAATGTCCCGCCACAGATATTTCCGGCCAGTGTCGGTAAGGCAAAAGGCCAGAAAAAGTCGCCCCAGTGCAGTGTTCCATTAAAGACCAGATAGAGAATTTCAACTGAACCCACGACGATATGTGTGGTATCGCCTAAGGCAATCAGCCAGGTCATCAGGACAATGACGACAATCTTTGCGGCTCCGGCGGCGGGAAACATCCAGACCATCGTGGCAATCAACCATCCGGAGACAATGGCATTAGCAAACATCTCCGTCGGGTTATTTTTCATTACATCCATGCCTATTTTGATGAAGGCGTCGCGGGTCGCCTCATCAAAAATCGGCATGTATTCAAACGCCCATGCTGCAACTCCGGTGCCCACAATATTACCCAGTAGTACTACGCCCCACAGACGCATCAACAGACCAAAATTGCCGAGGGTGGGGTTTTGCATAACGGGTAAGACGGCGGTGACGGTATTTTCCGTAAAGAGTTGTTGGCGGGCCATAATCACAATAATAAAGCCGAAGGTATAACCGAGATTCTCCAGCAAAAATCCGCCGGGAACACCCTCCAGTTGTACGTGAAAAATTCCCTTTGCCAGCAGTGAGGCTCCCATTGACAGTCCGGCTGCGATGGCTGACCACAATAGCGCCATCGCGTCGCGTTCCATCTCTTTTTCTCCGTCCTGGCGGATATGTTCGTGGATCGCCATTGCTCGTGAGGGGAGCCTGTCCTCATTGAGCTCTATCTTTTTTCCGCTCCGCTTTTCTTCGCTTTCCACCTGGAGTTCGTCGCTGTGACGATCAATCTTCTCTTTTTCGATGTCAGTCATACCAGTATCCTGAATAAGCACGTATTGCTAAAGCGTAGCGGTTTTTATTTGAAGGCTGGTGGATAAAGTCTGAAATCGCAAAAATGGTAACGCATGTTTTTATTGGCTTCGTTAAAATGAACCATCACTGTGTCTGTATTACCAGGCTATGATCAAATCAGTAAGTTAGGGCATATAGACATCGATTGACGTGCTGTTACAATCGCTCACATCTAATCAGGCGGATACATCATCGTTCCGTCATGGATGGCAATCAGCGATAGCCATAATACACAGGGAGACACTTATGAAGCTTCGCCTGTCGGCGCTTGCGCTGGGAACCACACTTTTGGTGGGGTGTGCGAGCTCCGGTACTGAACAGCAGGGGCGTTCGGACCCATTTGAAGGGTTCAACCGCACCATGTACAACTTCAACTTTAATGTGTTGGATCCATACGTTGTTCGCCCGGTGGCTGTAGCCTGGCGTGATTATGTTCCGCAGCCGGCCCGTAATGGTTTGAGCAACTTTACGGGCAACCTTGAAGAACCGGCTGTCATGGTTAACTATTTCCTGCAAGGCGACCCCTATCAGGGGATGGTGCATTTTACCCGTTTCTTCCTGAATACCTTGCTAGGTATGGGCGGGTTTATTGATGTGGCGGGGATGGCGAATCCGAAGTTGCAGCGTGTTGAACCACACCGCTTCGGCAGCACATTAGGCCACTATGATGTAGGTTACGGTCCATATATGCAGCTTCCGTTCTACGGCAGTTTCACGCTGCGTGATGATGGCGGCGATATGGTGGATACGCTGTATCCGGTTCTGTCCTGGTTAACCTGGCCGTTGTCGATAGGTAAATGGACGGTTGAAGGAATTGAAACGCGTGCGCAACTGCTCGATTCTGACGGGCTGCTGCGCCAATCTTCAGATCCTTACATTATGGTGCGTGAAGCTTACTTCCAGCGTCATGACTTTATTGCGAATGGCGGTAAACTCAAACCCGAAGAAAACCCGAACGCAAAAGATATTCAGGATGAGTTAAAAGAGATCGATTCTGAGTAAGGAATTGAGGCAAATAAAAAGGTGAGCTAAAAAGCTCACCTTTTTTACGTCTGATGAAAATCAGAATGCGTAGTTCAGGTTCATACCGTACAGCCAGGCTTTCCCTTCTGATTCGAAGGAGTACGGGCCTTCTTCGAATTTCACTTTCTGACCGTGCATATAAGAAATGCCGACATCCAATGAAGCATCTTTATTAAACGCATAGGTGGTACCCGCACTCAGCCAGAAGCGGTCCTGATCCGGAATAGAGATGGAACGGCGGTTAGCTGGAACTGGGCTATCATCGAAGGCGATACCGGTACGGAATGTCCAGGTGTCATCGTAGTAATAGGTAGTACCCAGCGCGATACGGTAAGAATCTTTGAAACCTTCTTCTTTATAGAACAGAGTCTGGCCGTTGCTGCCTTTTGCTTTAAGCTCCTGGAACTGACTCCAACTGGTATATGCCATGCTGTAGTGAACCGCCCACTGTGGCGCAACGCGGTTATAACCTGAGAACTCCCACATTTCTGGCAGGTTCAGATCAAGTGAACCGTCGATTGTGTTGCCGTTAGTGCCAGCAGGCAGGCTCGCGAACACCGGGCGCAACTGCGCGGGAATACGGTCCATTGATGGCAGGCTGCTGCGGTAATCACCGTCGAAGTCAACTTTTACTTCCGAACGGTAGGTGAAACCGTAACGGTTGTCTTTATCCACTTCATAAAGAATACCGGCGTTCCAGCCGAAGCCCCATTCGTCACCCTTCAGGCGCGCAATCTGGGTATCTGCCGGGTATTGTGCGGCCAGTGCGGGAGGAACCCGGCCACCAGAGCCTGCAACGATTTGCTGCGGCAGATCGCCTGCATAACGCTCAAGCTTCGCTTTGGCATAGACGGCGTTAAAACCGAGGCCGAAGCTAAAATGATTATTCAGACGGTAGGCGCCGCTCAGGTTTAAGTTGAGCGTTTCCAGGTCGGTTTTTCCGCCCATCGAGCCGGCTGCATAATTATTGTTAAACTCCGTTGCCAGACCATAGTTAGAGGTAACTGACGCCCCCCAACCAAATTGATCGTTAATTGGGGCAACAAAGTGCACGTTCGGTATCCAGGCGGTTGGGGCGATATTATCCTGGCTGGCGTCGTTACCAATACGTGAGCGTCCGGAAATATCGACATCCGGGTCAACGAAAATCGCACCAGCAGAGAAAGTAGGGCGATCAAACATCATGATCAGCGCGGGGTTACGACTGGCGTTACCTGCATCATCTGCAATAGCGCCTTCACCCGAATATGCCCGGCCAAGGCCAGAGGAAGAAAATTCGTTTAGCTGAAAGCCTGCAGACCAGGCCTGTGTGGAGATAATTGCCACTGCGACTGCGAGAGCAGACTTTGTAAACAGGGTTTTCTGGCTCATGACCATAACCTCATAGATTTATTTTTATACAAACTATGTTACATGCCGTAACAGGAGCGCGAAGTGTAGGGTCTGAGGTACCACATAGAAATCAGACCAGTGGCGAGAGTATAGGTCGGACCAGCCAGAATGTTGCAAGTATGTTTATAAATATTTTCAATTCTGATCTAAGAAACGCGATCCAGCTGGCAAAATTGCGGGTACGCGCACTCACCTGTTTGGGCGATTTTTGTTTTAGATCATTTTTAAGTGTGATTTCGGTCACTTATCTCATTTCATACAATTAACGACTGGAGAGGCGAATAATGGGAGCGTAAAATATCCCCATCGTTTATCTGGCACCTCAGGTGCGAATACAGAGGAAATCTACAATGAGTAAATGCAGTGCTGATGAAACCCCGGTTTGCTGCTGTATGGATGTTGGCACCATCATGGACAACTCCGATTGCACCGCTTCCTACAGCCGCGTGTTCGCGAATCGCGCAGAGGCAGAAGAAACGCTGGCCGCTCTGACTGAGAAGGCACGCAGCGTGGAATCTGAACCTTGCAAAATCACCTCGACTTTCACTGAAGAGTCTGAGGGTGTGCGTCTGGATATCGACTTTGTTTTTGCCTGTGAAGCTGAAACGCTGATTTTCCAGCTGGGCTTGCGTTAATCCCTTCTGCTAATGCCCTTACCATCTTGTGGCAAGGGCATTTTCGTAACAGTCAGTGACTATTCACTGTGTCATAGCTCTCACTTTCTTTTCTCCCCGCTTGGCTAAATGTAAAAAATTGGTTAAGACTGTGATCAGGTCAGACCACTTATTTTTATTTTTTACAGGGGAGTGTTATGAGTCAGGCTTTACCGCTGGTTACCCGCCAGGGCGACCGTATCGCCATCGTGAGCGGGTTGCGTACGCCATTTGCCCGTCAGGCTACCGCGTTTCATGGCATTCCCGCCGTTGATTTGGGAAAAATGGTTGTTAGTGAATTGCTGGCCCGCAGCGAAATACCCGCTGACGTGATTGAACAGCTGGTTTTTGGCCAGGTGGTTCAAATGCCAGAAGCCCCCAATATTGCCCGGGAAATCGTTCTGGGAACCGGGATGAATGTGCATACGGATGCTTACAGCGTAAGCCGGGCTTGTGCAACCAGCTTTCAGGCCGTGGCGAATGTTGCAGAAAGCCTGATGGCCGGTACTATTCGTGCTGGGATTGCCGGCGGCGCAGATTCCTCTTCCGTTCTGCCTATTGGCGTCAGCAAAAAGCTGGCGCGAGTACTGGTGGATGTCAATAAAGCCCGCACAACCGGACAACGTCTGAAGCTCTTCTCCCGATTGCGCTTGCGCGATCTGATGCCTGTGCCACCGGCTGTTGCTGAGTACTCCACCGGTTTGCGTATGGGGGATACCGCCGAGCAAATGGCCAAAACCTATGGTATTACCCGAGAGCAGCAGGACGCGCTGGCGCACCGTTCTCATCAGCGCGCGGCTCAGGCATGGTCTGAAGGAAAACTTGCGGATGAGGTGATGACGACCTACGCCCCCCCCTTTAAAGATCCTTTTTCAGAAGATAACAATATTCGCGGTAACTCGACGATGGCGGATTACGCCAGGTTGCGTCCGGCATTTGACAGAAAACACGGTACCGTTACGGCGGCCAACAGCACGCCGTTAACAGATGGCGCTGCCGCCGTGATTTTGATGACGGAATCGCGTGCGAAAGAGTTAGGACTGGTACCGCTGGGATATCTGCGTAGTTTTGCCTTTACCGCCATTGATGTCTGGCAGGACATGCTGTTGGGACCTGCATGGTCGACACCGCTTGCCCTGGAGCGCGCTGGGTTAACCATGGCGGATTTAACGCTTATTGATATGCATGAAGCTTTTGCCGCACAAACGCTGGCGAACCTCCAGTTGCTGGGCAGTGAGCGTTTTGCCCGCGAAGTGTTGGGGCGTTCCCATGCCACAGGTGAGGTCGATGACAGTAAATTCAACGTGTTGGGTGGATCAATTGCCTATGGACACCCCTTCGCCGCTACCGGTGCACGAATGATCACCCAAACCCTCAATGAATTACGCCGTCGTGGCGGCGGTTTTGGCTTAGTCACCGCATGTGCGGCAGGTGGTCTGGGTGCGGCAATGGTTCTGGAGGCAGAATAATGGAAATGACATCGGCTTTTACGCTCAACGTGCGTCTGGATAACGTCGCTGTTGTCTCCATTGATGTACCCGGAGAAAAAATGAATACCCTGAAAGCGGAGTTTGCTTCTCAGGTTAGGGCCATTCTGAAACAAATTCGCGACAATAAAGCGTTGCGTGGCGTCGTTTTCATTTCGGCGAAACCCGATAATTTTATCGCCGGTGCCGATATCAATATGATAGGCGATTGCCGCAGCGCGCAGGAAGCTGAAACGCTGGCCCGTCAGGGGCAGCAGATCATGGCGGAAATTAATGCATTGCCGATCCCGGTTGTCGCCGCGATTCATGGTGCCTGTCTGGGCGGTGGGCTGGAGATGGCGCTGGCCTGCCATAACCGTATCTGTACCGATGATGTTAAAACCGTGCTGGGTTTACCGGAAGTGCAGCTAGGCCTGCTTCCCGGTTCCGGAGGCACCCAGCGATTACCCCGTCTTATTGGTGTCAGTACAGCGCTGGATATGATCCTGACAGGAAAACAGCTCCGGGCAAAACAGGCGCTCAAGGTGGGGTTGGTGGACGAAGTTGTACCACAGACCATTTTGCTGGAAGCCGCGGTTGAACTGGCCAAAAAAGACAGTTCGGCGCACCGGGTGCTGCCCGTACGTGAACGTGTGTTGGCGGGGCCGTTGGGACGTGCGCTGCTGTTTCGTATGGTCAGCAAAAAGACGGCGCAAAAAACGCTGGGCAACTACCCTGCAACGGACCGCATTCTTGAGGTGATCGAAACCGGTCTCGCACAGGGCAGCAGCAGCGGCTATGAGGCGGAAGCCCGCGCGTTTGGCGAGCTGGCGATGACTTCGCAGTCTAAGGCACTACGGAACATCTTTTTTGCCAATACCGATGTGAAAAAGGATCCCGGCAGTGAAGCGAAGCCCGGCCCGCTGAATAGCGTCGGTATTTTGGGCGGTGGCCTGATGGGCGGCGGTATTGCTTATGTCACTGCCTGTAAAGGTGGCTTGCCGGTACGCATCAAAGATATTAATGCTAAAGGAATCAACCACGCGCTGAAGTACAGTTGGGATCAACTTGAAACGAAGGTTCGTCGCCGTCATATCAAGGCAGGTGAACGTGACAAACAACTGGCGCTGATTTCGGGAACCACCGATTATCGCGGTTTTGCTCATCGTGATCTGATTATTGAAGCGGTGTTTGAAGATCTGTCGTTAAAACAACAGATGGTGGCAGAAATTGAACAGAATTGTGCCCCTCATACTATTTTTGCATCGAACACCTCATCTTTGCCTATTGGTGATATTGCGGCTAATGCTGCCAGACCTGAACAGGTAATTGGTCTGCACTTCTTTAGTCCGGTAGAAAAAATGCCACTGGTGGAAGTGATCCCGCATGCAACAACCTCTGAGCAGACGATTGCCACAACCGTTAAGTTAGCGAAAAAACAGGGCAAAACACCGATTGTTGTCCAGGATAAGGCTGGCTTTTACGTAAACCGAATTTTAGCGCCTTACATCAACGAAGCGATTCGCATGCTGACCGAAGGCGAACGTGTCGACACGATTGATGCCGCGCTGGTTAAGTTTGGTTTTCCGGTAGGGCCAATCCAACTTTTGGATGAGGTCGGAATTGATACGGGCACTAAAATTATACCAGTGCTTGAGGCCGCATATGGAGAACGTTTTAGCGCGCCTGCAAATGTTGTTGCTTCAATTTTGAATGACGATCGCAAAGGTAGAAAAAATGGTCGGGGTTTCTATCTTTATGGCGCGAAAGGGCGTAAAAGCAAAAAACAGGTCGACCCTGCAATTTATACGCTTATTGGCGTCCAGGGTCAGGGCCAACTCGCAGCCCCGCAAATTGCCGAGCGGTGTGTCATGTTAATGCTTAACGAAGCAGCACGCTGTTTTGGTGAGCAGGTCGTCCGCAGCGCACGTGATGGTGATATCGGCGCTGTATTTGGTATTGGTTTTCCGCCATTCCTCGGCGGCCCGTTCCGGTATATGGATTCTCTCGGTGCGGGTGAAGTGGTTGCGGTTCTGCAACGACTGTCCACGCAATATGGTTCACGGTTTACACCGTGTGAACAGTTATTGCAGATGGCGGAACGTGGTGAAAGATTCTGGAATATCGGGGAAACTGACCTGAATTCATGAGGTCAAAGGTAGGATGAATCCGCACTGAATGTATGTGTCACGCTCAAAATGTAAACAGAGATTGACTATACTTACGCCGTTGAGGTAAAAAACAGCGTTTCATTCGGTGAATGGATAAGGCACAATGCCGGCCACCACATAGTTACCACTGCCAATAGGGGCTTTGTGTAAACGTGTCGGTGATTCTGGTTAACAAAAGCGGTGCAATATGCAAGTTTTTATCATGCGTCACGGCGACGCGGCCCTCGATGCCGCCAGTGATTCGGTTCGTCCTTTAACCTCTTGTGGTTGTGACGAATCTCGCCTGATGGCGAACTGGCTGAAAGGTCAAAAAGTGGATATCGAACGTGTTCTGGTGAGCCCGTTCCTACGAGCCGAACAGACGCTGGATGTGGTGGGAGAATGTATGAACCTGCCAGCCGGTGTGGATGTTTTGCCGGAGCTGACTCCCTGCGGCGATGTCGGTCTGGTCAGCGCCTATTTACAGGCTCTGGCCAATGAAGGTATCGCGACGGCGCTGGTGATTTCTCACTTACCGTTAGTGGGATATCTGGTGTCTGAGCTTTGCCCAGGTGAAACGCCGCCGATGTTTACCACATCTGCGATAGCCAGCGTAACGCTTGATGAGAGCGGAAAGGGCATTTTTAACTGGCAGATGAGCCCGTGTAATTTGAAAATGGCAAAAGCGATTTAATCGAATCCGTGCCATGTTTCATCGTCTGGATATGGCAGAATCGCCATCCGGAAAATAAAAGAGCCGCAAATGCGGCTCTTTTTGTTTCTGAATTGCTGCCTCAGGGAAGTTCAGGTGGCAACCACTCTTCCACTTCGATCAATACCAGCAGTGCGGCATCGCCACCGTACTCTTTCGGTGCCTGATGGAAGGCCATCACATGCGGATGTTGTGCCAGCCACAGCGGCGTTTGCTGTTTCAGAATGTGCTTCCCGTGGCCATGCATTACGCAGGCGCAAAAGACATGCTCACGACGACAGGCGGCAATCAATGCACCGAGCTCCTGTTTGGCCTGTTGTTGCGTCAATCCGTGCAAATCAAGAAACAGCTCCGGGGAGTAATCACCACGGCGCATTTTCTTCAGTTCGAAATGGCTGACGTCGGCACGCAGGTATCTTACCGGGCCGTCCGTATTCAGCAGCGGCTGAAACTCATCCGAGAAATAGTGGCTGGCATCAGCCTGCTCCTGTAGCAGTCTTTTAACCGGAACCTCGGCAATTTTTTTACGTGGAGGTCGGTGAACAATGGTGTCCTGTTTAATTTTACGCGTGCCGGTCATCAGCTGGCGAAACAGCGTCTGATCCTCCTCGCTGAGCGATGTTTTCTTTTTCATTCGAGAGTCTCAACTTTTATTTTCCGTTAGTTTAACCCGACTCGACGGGCATCCGATCGCTTAAAACGCAATTTTCGCGTTCAGGCTCCGTGTGAATGCTGATTTATCGCCGTCTTCGTGGCAAACTAGCCGCCGAATTTAATGCGAGCATGCCCTGGAGGAATACGTGGATAAAATTTTCGTCGATGAAGCAGTGAGTGAACTGCATACCATTCAGGACATGTTGCGTTGGGCGGTCAGCCGTTTTAGCGCAGCGAACATCTGGTATGGCCATGGTACGGATAACCCGTGGGATGAGGCCGTACAGCTGGTGCTGCCGTCTCTTTATCTACCGCTGGATATTCCTGAGGACATGCGTACCGCACGTCTGACATCCAGCGAGCGTCATCGTATTGTTGAGCGTGTGATTCGTCGCGTCAACGAGCGTATTCCGGTGGCTTACCTGACCAACAAGGCCTGGTTCTGCGGGCATGAATTCTATGTTGATGAGCGCGTGCTGGTTCCGCGTTCGCCTATTGGCGAGCTGATCAATAACCGCTTTGCGGGTCTTATCAACGAGCAGCCGCAGCATATCCTCGATATGTGCACCGGCAGCGGTTGTATTGCTATCGCCTGCGCCTATGCCTTCCCGGAAGCTGAAGTGGATGCGGTTGATATTTCAACGGATGCGCTGGCGGTTACCGAACACAATATTGAAGAGCACGGTCTGATTCATCACGTAACGCCGATCCGTTCCGACCTGTTCCGCGATCTGGTGAAAATCCAGTATGACCTGATTGTCACTAACCCACCGTATGTTGATGCGGAAGACATGTCAGACCTGCCGAACGAATACCGTCATGAGCCTGAACTGGGTCTGGCATCCGGTAGTGATGGACTGAAGCTGACTCGCCGTATTTTGGGCAATGCTCCGGACTACCTGTCTGATAACGGTATTCTGATTTGTGAAGTCGGAAACAGCATGGTACATCTGATAGAGCAATACCCTGATGTGCCGTTTACCTGGCTGGAATTCGACAACGGTGGAGACGGTGTATTCATGCTGACCAAAGAGCAGTTGATCGCCGCTCGTGAGCACTTCAGTATTTACAAAGACTAAATACACGCGCAGATACACAACACGCATAACGGAGCCGTGATGGCAGGAAATACAATTGGGCAACTCTTTCGCGTAACAACCTTCGGCGAATCACACGGGCTGGCGCTCGGTTGTATTGTCGATGGTGTTCCGCCGGGCATTTCTCTGACAGAAGCTGACCTGCAGCACGATCTCGACAGACGCCGTCCGGGCACATCGCGCTACACTACGCAGCGTCGTGAGCCGGATCAAGTGAAGATCCTCTCCGGCGTATTCGACGGCGTTACCACAGGCACCAGCATTGGCCTGCTGATCGAAAATACCGATCAGCGTTCACAGGATTATGGCGCGATTAAGGACGTTTTTCGTCCGGGACACGCCGACTATACCTACGAGCAGAAATACGGCTTGCGTGATTACCGTGGCGGTGGACGTTCATCCGCTCGTGAAACGGCAATGCGTGTAGCGGCGGGAGCAATCGCCAAGAAATATCTGGCGGAAAAATTCGGCGTTAAAATCCGTGGTTGTCTGACTCAAATGGGCGATGTTCCGCTGGAGATTAAAGACTGGTCTCAGGTCGAATTGAATCCCTTCTTTTGCCCGGACCCGGATAAAATCGAAGCGCTGGACGAATTGATGCGCGGGCTGAAAAAAGAGGGCGACTCCATTGGCGCCAAAGTCACCGTTGTTGCTGACGGTGTGCCGGCAGGTCTTGGCGAACCTGTATTCGACCGCCTGGATGCCGACATCGCCCATGCGCTGATGAGCATTAACGCCGTTAAGGGCGTTGAGATTGGCGACGGATTTGACGTTGTTGCGCTGCGCGGCAGCCAGAACCGAGATGAAATCACCAAAGACGGTTTCCAGAGTAATCATGCGGGTGGCATTTTGGGCGGGATCAGCAGCGGGCAACAAATTATTGCCCATATGGCGCTGAAACCGACGTCCAGCATCACTGTACCTGGGCGTACTATCAACCGCTTTGGTGAAGAAGTCGAAATGGTAACCAAAGGACGTCACGATCCGTGCGTTGGGATCCGCGCAGTGCCGATCGCGGAAGCGATGCTGGCTATTGTGTTGATGGATCACCTGTTGCGCCAGCGGGCGCAAAATGCGGATGTGAAGACTGACATTCCACGCTGGTAAGAAATGAAAAAAACGGCACTTGCGGCGCTGGCTCTGTTTGCCAGCACCGCCTGTCTGGCGGCGACGCCCTGGCAGAAAATTACCCATCCGGTTGCGGGTAGCGCACAGTCTATCGGCGCATTCTCCAATGGCTGTATCGTGGGGGCGGATACGCTTCCGGTACAGTCAGAACACTATCAGGTGATGCGCACCGATCAGCGTCGTTACTTTGGCCATCCGGACCTGGTGAGGTTTATCCAGCGCCTGAGTAATCAGGCCAATAGTCAGGGGCTGGGTACGGTGTTAATCGGCGATATGGGTATGCCGGCCGGTGGGCGATTCAATGGCGGTCACGCCAGCCACCAGACGGGACTGGATGTGGATATTTTCTTGCAACTGCCGAAAACGCGCTGGACCCAGTCGCAACTGCTGCGACCGCAGGCGTTAGATCTGGTCTCACAGGACGGCAAACGTGTTGTGCCGTCACTGTGGAAACCGGAGATTTTCAGCCTGATCAGGCTGGCTGCAAAAGATAATGAAGTAACGCGTATTTTCGTGAACCCGGCGATTAAGCAGCAACTTTGCCTGGATGCAGGGACCGACAGGGACTGGTTGCGTAAAGTGCGGCCATGGTTCCAGCATCGTGCGCATATGCATGTCCGGTTACGTTGCCCTGCCGACAGTCTTGAGTGCGAAGACCAACCGTTACCACCACCGGGTGACGGCTGCGGCGCGGAGTTGCAAAGCTGGTTCGAACCTCCAAAACCTGGAACCACCAAGCCTGAGAAGAAGACACCGCCGCCGTTGCCACCTTCCTGCCAGGCGCTACTGGACGAGCATGTACTCTAATGGATCATTTTGCCTCTCTGTTTATGGTGTCGCCACTGCTGTTAGGTGTGCTTTTTTTTGTGGCGATGCTGGCAGGTTTTATTGATTCTCTGGCCGGAGGCGGTGGTTTACTCACCATTCCGGCATTGATGGCGGCCGGGATGCCACCCGCGCAAGCGCTGGCGACCAATAAGCTGCAGGCCTGCGGGGGATCTATCTCTTCCTCCCTCTATTTTATTCGTCGTGGTGTGGTTAACCTGGCGGATCAGAAGCTCAATATCTTCATGACCTTTATCGGGTCAATGAGCGGCGCACTATTGGTTCAGCACGTGCAGTCAGATATTCTGCGCCAGATCCTGCCGGTTCTGGTTATCTGTATTGGCCTTTACTTCCTGTTGATGCCGAAAATCGGGGAAGAAGACCGACAGCGTCGATTGCACGGGTTGCCTTTTGCGCTGGTGGCCGGGGGATGCGTCGGCTTTTACGACGGTTTTTTTGGCCCGGCAGCGGGATCATTTTACGCGCTGGCCTTTGTCATGCTGTGTGGCTATAACCTCGCGAAGTCGACAGCCCATGCCAAAGTATTAAATGCCACATCGAATATTGGCGGGCTATTGCTGTTTGCTCTCGGCGGCAAAGTGATTTGGGCGACTGGGTTCGTGATGCTCATTGGCCAGTTTATTGGCGCACGGATGGGGTCGCGACTGGTGCTCAGCAAAGGACAAAAACTCATTCGGCCGATGATTGTCATTGTTTCCGCAGTGATGAGTGCCAAATTACTTTACGATAATCATGGACAGGAGATTCTCCACTGGCTGGGGATGAACTAATGAATAATACCCATCACTACGAACAGTTAATTGAGATTTTTAACGGCTGCTTTGCCGATGAATTTAATACCCGTCTGATTAAAGGCGACGACGAACCGATCTATCTTCCTGCCGATGCGGAATTACCGTATCACCGTATCGTTTTTGCGCATGGTTATTACGCCAGCGCGTTACACGAAATCTCACACTGGTGCATCGCCGGCAAGGCGCGCCGTGAGCTGGTCGATTTCGGTTACTGGTACTGCCCCGATGGACGCGACGCGAAGACGCAATGCCAGTTTGAAGATGTGGAAGTGAAGCCGCAGGCGTTTGACTGGCTGTTTTGCATGGCGGCGGGCTACCCGTTTAACGTCAGTTGCGACAACCTGGAAGGGGACTTTGAACCGGATCGCGTGGTATTCCAGCGTCGCGTTCATGCCCAGGTGATGGAGTACCTGGAACAGGGGATCCCCGAACGCCCGGCGCGTTTCATTAACGCACTACAGAATTATTATCACACGCCTGAACTTAAGGCGGAACAATTCCCGTGGCCCGAAGCGCTCAACTGACGCCGATGCCACGTTTACAATGAGGAAAGAAGATGATCGCGGAGTTTGAATCACGCATTCTGGCATTAATCGACGATATGGTAGAGCACGCCAGCGATGATGAGTTGTTTGCCAGTGGTTATTTGCGTGGGCACCTGACGCTGGCCGTTGCTGAACTGGACGGTGGGGAGGACCATTCCGCTGAGGCATTGTACGCCAATGTGACCAGCAGCCTGGAGAAAGCCATCAGCGCGGGCGAACTCTCGCCACGTGACCAGGCATTAGTGAAAGAGATGTGGGACACCTTGTTCCAGAAGGCGACAAAATAATCATTGAAGGAGATTGTGCCGGATGACGACACTGAGGTGTCTTATCCGGCCTACGTGGGCGGGTGTTTGTCGGCCTGATAAGTTGTAGGCCTGATAAGCGCAGCGCATCAGGCAATAATGAGATGGTATCTTACTTCACCGCTTTGCCCTTCAATAACTTCCGTACCCACAGACGATTCGGATTCAGCGCCGCCAGCGTGCTGGCATCCATTGGGATCGGTTCATCACTCATTTGCGCGGCCAGAATTTCTGCACATAGCGGGGCGGAACATAGCCCACGTGACCCCAGCGCGCCTAACATGAACAAATCCGGGTATACCGGTGCACTTAAAGCATGTTCTTTGTCTTCTGCAAGCCGGGCATACTGATCGAGAGTGGTGTTATAGTCCGGCACATTACCGACCATCGGTAAATGATCGCGCGTGGCACAACGGACGCCGCAACGGGCAGCATTGTCACTGACATTCACTTCTTTCGCCCATGCCGCATTCGGCAAGCAGTCGATCAAACGCTGACGGTTTTGTTGCTGGTCATCATGACGGAATGACGTCCCTTCACTCCCCCGATGATAGCTGGCGCCAATACAGTGCTGCTGATTTTCCGGGTTTTGCGGGGTAAGGTAGCCGTCGTAGCACAGAACCTGACGCAGTGCGGAAAGCGAAGGCGTCGTGGGAATGTGACTTACCTGACCGCCAACGGAATACACCGGTAGTGATTGAGTCTGTTCAAAACGGTGAATACAGTGCCCATTCGCCAGAACCACGACCTCATGTGTTGCCGCTTCTCCGCTGGCGAACTGCAGCTGCCAGCTATCGGTGTGATGAGCAAGTGAGGTCAGGGTGTGTTGGTACTGGGTACGTAACCCAAGCGTTGTCGCATAGTCGAGCACGGCAGTGGTGAGCTGTGCCGGACACAGCCATCCACCGGCCGGGTACTGGATGCCATCACATTCGGTCACAACGCCTGTGGTTTGCAAGATTTGGTCTGCGTCCACCCCGACGGCGAGTGCCTTGGGAAGTTCAAGTGACAGCATTTGGTTGATTTTCTGCTGGCTTTTCTCATCCCAGGCGAGTTGCGTGACACCACACCAGTCATGGGCAAAATTAACGGGTAGGGCATCGTACAGGCGACGAGCAAAGGTAAATGCGGTGGGGAAGAAAAGCGTAATCGCCGCATCATGTTTACTGAGCAACGGATAGAGTGCGCCCTGACGATTGCCGGAAGCACCCTGCGCGGGTTTATCGTCAGCGCAGTAGAGCGTGACCTGCCAGCCTCTGCGCAGTAGCGCCAGAGACAGTAATGCGCTGGCAATACCACCGCCAATAATGGCCGCTTCACGTTTCTTCGTTCCTGTACGCAAAAACCACGGTGCTGATGAAGGAGGCGTCATCGTCTGTTCCATCACGCCACACAGCATTTCACGTTTACGACCAAAACCTTTGCATTTCTGCATTGTAAAACCGGCATCCTGCAAGCCCCGACGGACAAAGCCTGCAGAAGTGAAGGTTGCCAGCGTGCCACCCGGACGGGCCAGTCTGGCCATGGCGTTAAACAGCGTTGGCGTCCACATATCGGGATTTTTGGCCGGCGCGAAGCCGTCCAGGAACCAGGCATCAACCTGTTGGTTCAGGGACTCGTCCAGCTTAGCGGTGAGTTCGTTGATGTCACCGAACCACAGATCCAGAGTAACCCGCCCCTCATCAAGCAGTAGACGATGGCAACCAGCCAGCGGCAGTGGCCACTGTGCCTGGAGTTGCTCTGTCCACGACGCCAGTTCCGGCCAGTGCTGATGCGCTAACGCCAGATCCTCACGAGTCAGCGGGAATTTTTCAAAACTGATGAAATGTAATCTTTCCAGGGTAGCGTCAGGGTGTGCGTTGCGAAAGGTGGCGAATGCCTGCCAGAGCGTGAGGAAGTTTAGCCCGGTACCAAAGCCACTTTCTGCCACCACGAACACCGGGCGAGGGTGCACAGGAAAACGTTCGGCGAGGTGGTTGCCACCGAGGAAAACGTAACGTGTCTCTTCCAGCCCGTTATCATTGGAAAAATAGACATCATCAAAATCTCGGGAAACAGGTGTACCCTCAGCGTTGAATTCAAGGTTGGCAGGTTGTATAGCGTATTGTTTCACGTAAGTTACTCGTCTGACAGGCTGTGCCCCGATCTTAACGAGGAGTGCCTGGCTGCGCAAATTTCCACATTAAATGGCTGATCGGACTTGTTCGGCGTACAAGTGTACGCTATTGTGCCACTCGAAACTTTAAAATAGTGCGACTTACAGAGGTATTGAATGAAACGTGCAGTGATTACTGGCTTGGGCATCGTTTCCAGCATCGGTAATAACCAGCAGGAAGTCCTGGCATCTCTGCGTGAAGGACGTTCAGGGATCACTTTCTCTCAGGAGCTGAAGGACTCCGGCATGCGTAGCCACGTCTGGGGCAACGTAAAACTGGATACCACTGGCCTCATTGACCGCAAAGTAGTGCGCTTTATGAGCGACGCATCCATCTATGCTTTCCTTTCTATGGAGCAGGCAGTGGCTGATGCCGGCCTTGCTGCAGAAGATTACCAGAACAATCCGCGCGTTGGCCTGATTGCAGGTTCCGGCGGCGGCTCCCCGCGTTTTCAGGTATTCGGTGCTGACGCAATGCGTAGCCCGCGCGGTCTGAAAGCGGTTGGCCCGTATGTGGTCACCAAAGCGATGGCATCCGGCGTTTCTGCCTGCCTCGCGACACCGTTCAAAATCCACGGCGTTAACTACTCCATCAGCTCTGCCTGTGCGACTTCTGCACACTGTATCGGCAACGCTGTTGAACAAATTCAGTTGGGCAAGCAGGACATCGTTTTTGCTGGCGGCGGCGAAGAGCTGTGCTGGGAAATGGCGTGCGAGTTCGACGCAATGGGCGCGCTGTCTACCAAATATAACGACAACCCGTCTCAAGCTTCCCGTACTTATGATGCACACCGTGACGGTTTTGTTATCGCAGGCGGTGGCGGTATGGTTGTTGTCGAAGAACTGGAACACGCACTGGCTCGTGGCGCGCACATCTATGCTGAAATCGTAGGTTACGGCGCAACGTCTGATGGCGCAGACATGGTTGCTCCGTCAGGTGAAGGTGCAGTTCGCTGCATGCAGATGGCGATGCACGGTGTTGATACCCCGATTGATTACCTGAACTCCCACGGTACTTCTACTCCGGTAGGCGACGTGAAGGAACTGGGCGCAATCCGCGAAGTCTTTGGCGATAACAGCCCGGCCATTTCTGCAACCAAAGCCATGACCGGTCACTCACTGGGTGCGGCTGGTGTTCAGGAAGCTATTTACTCTCTGCTGATGCTGGAGCACGGTTTTATTGCGCCGAGCATCAACATTGAAGAGCTGGATGAGCAAGCTGCAGGTCTGAACATCGTGACTAAACCGACCGAGCAAGCGTTGACGACTGTTATGTCTAACAGCTTCGGTTTTGGCGGCACCAATGCCACGCTGGTTATGCGTAAGCTGAAAGCATAAGTCTCGGCTCATGCCGTACACGAAAGGGAGCCGTCAGGCTCCCTTTTTTACTTATTCATCTTTTGTATTCTGGTGCGATCTCCGCAGACCATGCTTTCGCTCGGGTAATATCCCCGGCACTGTAGATGGGCTGTTCATAACGATCGCTAATATCGCGAACGCGATAAATTTTCCAGCGCCTGTCTTCCCAACGCGTATACACTTCCAGCAGCATGGGTGCCTGGCCTGTCGGCCCACCTAATTGTACGTCCACCTTTTCGCCACCGAGAAAGGGTTGAGCCGGTCCAACCCGTAACTGCGGGATCCATTCTGGGTCGTAATCCTGCACGTACATAAAGTAGTCAGAATCCCGTATTTCCTGCTCGTAAAGTGTATCAATGAGTGTCAGGCGATCGATAACGTCTTTTGCCACATAGCGTTGCATGAGTGCGGACGTGTCCCGATCTTGTGTATATGCGGACATCCATGCGAGATAGAATTGTTTAACATCCTGAGTGCTGTCACGGTGGGATGAAGAACAGCCACAAAGGAACAAAACCAGAGCAATCAGCGAGAACGCTTTCATTACTGTTTCCTGTAAATGGTGTATGACGGTTTTGCCGCCCGATAGCCAGGCCCCGCCCACCTATCACGTTGTCTAAAATCGGAGTACCACTCCTGACCGTCAAATATCGCCATATGACCGCTTGGGTTTCCTCCCTCATACGGCTGAATGATGATTACATCTCCTGCCCGGGGCTGTTCAACGTGGCCAATGGGGCTGAAACCGGCACTTTTTAGCATGGGGCCATAATCTTTAGCATGATAAGTATGCCCAAGAGTGATACCTCCTGCCTGAATAGCTTTGCGGGTAAATTCCGCGCAGCGTCCTTGAGAATGTGAACCCGCGTGTGATTTAGCATAATTAACCGCTGTTGTTTTATTCCAACTCATCATGACTCCTGTTAATGGAATAGGTAATAAATTCGTATGTTGCTTTAACAGGATTTAATCTGATGGGAATGGCCGATAGTGCTATTAATATCGTAAATATATTTGATT
>NZ_JANEWL010000087.1:0-21890 GCF_028069815.1 Citrobacter sp. Awk 2 | reverse complement strand
AATTTATTCTTTTGATAGAAAAGTATGAGTGAAGTCGGCAAAGGAAAAACCATAGTTATGATCATAACAGAAATGTAATATGAGGTTACAACCCCCCTAACACGTTTAAGCATTGAGAGGACTCGCCCTTCTCAAAACCGTGCGCCATGAGTAAACCTTTTAATTCAATGGCCCACGGTACCAGCTATCCGCCCAAACCTTTATATAAATGAGGTGAGCACCTCATTGTGCGAAGTAAAGTTCAGGAGAACAACTCTAAATACGCTGTGGGTATCTTCTGTATTTTCGGAATGGAATCTAAGCATGTAATAACAATCAGGTATCTGATACTGCCTATTCTTCTGTCAGCTTTTGTAAATAGAAAATGGGTGATGATAGCTAATACAGGTAAAGATAGGGGTAATAACGTATGGCCTCACAATATGACTTTACTGTCACTCTCCACGATCTTGCTTTTATTCTTAAGCAGATAAAAATATCCGAAGCGGCGACTAACCCGGATGGTAGCATCAACGCTGATATGCTACGGGAATTAGTCTCCAGTCCACTGTTACCTTACGGACTGCGTACTGTAGATGGCTCATGGAATAATCTCCTCCCCGGCCAAGAATTATACGGTTCAGCCGATCAGACAATGCCGAGATTAACGGCACTGAACTGGCAGGATGCGGATGAGATGACCAGTTATATTCAGATTGGCGGGACGGTCATTGATGCCGACCCTCGTGTTATTAGTAACTTAATTTCTGACCAAACCGCCTCCAATCCGGCCGCGCTGGAGGTATTTAATGCCTTAAAAGATGCTCCCGGGGGGGGGACGACTACCGGAAATGGCAGTTTATCTATTCCCAACCAATCCCCTGACATTGGCCTTTCTCCGGCGTTTAATGGCTGGATGACTTTCTTTGGTCAGTTTTTTGACCATGGTCTGGACCTCATTCCTAAAGGAGGAAACGGCATCGTCTTCATTCCATTGCAACCCGACGACCCTTTATATGTTGAAGGTTCGTCGACCAACTTTATGTTATTAACCCGGGCAACGGTCGATGAGAATCGAGAAACCGTTAATCTTACAACCCCATTTATCGATCAGAACCAAACCTACACCTCTCATCCGTCGCATCAGATCTTTATCCGTGAATATGTATTAATTGACGGTAAACCTGAGCCGACGGGTAATTTATTAGGAGGGGCTAACGGTGGGCTGGCAACCTGGGCTGACGTCAAGAACCAGGCGGAAACGCTACTCGGCATCAAATTGACCGATCAGGATGTGTTTAATGTGCCGCTTCTGGCGACTGATCGTTACGGTAATTTGATTTTAAGTGAAAATGGAAAAGTACAGATTGTTACCACGAGTGGGCTGGTTGAAGCCAATGGCGGCCTGTTACCTGAGGGCACCTTCCGAACCGGGCATGCTTTTCTCGATGATATTGCGCATACTGCCGCGCCAAAAGCGGGTTTATTGGCAGATGATGACGACGTTATTGGCGGGCAACAGCCTGCGGGCACGTACGATGATGAACTCCTGGATCGCCACTTTATCACCGGTGACGGGCGCGGTAATGAAAACATTGGACTAACTGCCGTTCACGCCGTATTTCACAGTGAACATAACCGGCTGGTTGAGCAGTATAAGACCACCCTACTGGAAACCGGTGATATTGACCTTATCAACCAGTGGCTGATGCCCTCACATCAAATCACTGAGCTACCCGCTGACACCAGTACGCTGGTCTGGAACGGTGAATACCTCTTCCAGGCGGGGCGATTCTCCACAGAAATGCAGTACCAGCACCTCGTTTTCGAGGAGTTTGCTCGCACCGTACAACCTGCCGTCGATCCGTTTGTCTTTTCAAACACGGCAGATATCAACCCACAGATCTTTGCTGAGTTTGCGCACGTGGTTTATCGCTTCGGGCATTCAATGCTCACAGAAACCGTAGCGCGTACCGACATTGACATGCAAAACGGTGATATCGGTCTGATTGCCGCATTTCTCAATCCAGTGGCATTTAATGAAATTAACGGTGCCACCGTGTCCGATGAACAGGCAATCGGTGCGATTGTTCGGGGCATGACGCGACAAGTCGGTAACGAGATTGATGAGTTTATTACTGACGCCTTGCGTAATAACCTGATTGGCCTGCCGCTTGATTTGGGGGCGCTTAACATTGCCCGTGGACGTGATACGGCTATGCCGTCGCTGAACCAGGCCCGTGAACAGTTCTTTGCATTAAGCGGAGATAGCCAGCTTCGGCCGTATACCAGTTGGGCCGATTTCACCACATACCTGAAAAACCCGGCCTCCATTATCAACTTTATGGCGGCCTATGGTCAGCACGAACTGATCCTCAATGCCACCAGCCTGGAAGGTAAACGCGCAGCGGTTAATTTCCTGTTATTTGGTGATGCCAACAACGCTCCGCCAGCAGACGCAATGGATTTCTTCAACAGTACCGGCGCATGGGCCAGCAAAGAAACAGGTCTGAATAAGGTCGATTTCTGGATTGGAGGGCTTGCTGAACGCAAAAATGAATTTGGCGGCATGCTCGGATCAACCTTCAATTTTGTCTTCGAAACACAGATGGAAATGTTGCAGGACGGCGACCGTTTCTACTATTTGAGTCGGGTACAAGGATTGAATTTACTGAACGAACTGGAAGCCAACTCGTTTTCTGCTCTGGTTATGCGCAACAGTGATCTCGGTGAAGAAGGTTCCTCTCACCTGCCTGCTAACCTGTTTCAGACCCCTGACCATATATTCGAAGTAAACCGCGTGCTGCAAACGGAAATCGACCCTAAATGGGGGAATCCGCTGAAAGATCTGCTCTCGCCGTTGTTGGTACGACGCGATCCTGGGGCAGATGTGGACGGCGACGGTTTCGCTGATGGTGGTTATCTGAAATATACCGGCGATGGTCATGTGGTGCTTGGCGGTACCGCAGGGAACGATACGCTCATCGGAGGGAAAGGTATCGACAGCCTGTGGGGAGATGGCGGTGATGACCGTCTGGACGGCGGCGATGAAGCGGATGTGGTTCACGGTGGTGATGGCGATGACATCATTACGGACACCGGTACACCTGTAGGCGATGCTGACTTCCTCCATGGTGATGCCGGGCACGATGTCATCTTCTCCGGGAACGGAAACGATCTAGTCTTTGGCGGCACGGGCAGTGACTTCGTCGTGGTCGGTGAAGATGCCCAGGAGGTTTTCGCTGGGCAGGACAACGACTTTGCACTTGGGGGATCGGGTGGTGATTTCCTGATGGGTAATGAAGGCGATGACTGGCTGGAAGGTGGTGATGGGTTTGACACACTCGCGGGTGATAACTCTGAGCTGTTCTTCAACAGCACCATTATTGGTCACGATGTCCTGAACGGTCAGGGTAACGATACGGACTACGATGGCGAAGCCGGTGATGACATCATGGTTCAGGGCGCGGGTATCCAGCGTAATAATGGTATGGCCGGTTTCGACTGGGCGATCCATAAAGGTGATCCTAATGGCGCTAACTCTGACCTGGGTATCCCGATTTTCGTCAACCAGCAGGAGTTTATTCTGCGCGACCGTTTTGACCTGGTCGAAGGTCTGTCTGGCTGGAAACACAATGATATCCTGACCGGTACGGAACAGCCGATCGGTACTGCACCGGTTCAGGGTATCCCCCTCTCTAATAATCTGACCCAGGAAGGTGCCGACAGAATCGACGGTCTGCAGGCTATTCTCGGTGTCGCGCGTTCAGCCAATCCGGATGCGGTGTTACTCAATCCGGACGATGGCAGTGACATTTTACTCGGCGGCGGCGGTAGCGACCGCATTACGGGTAAAGCCGGCAATGACATCATTGATGGCGACGCCTGGCTGAACGTGCATATTGCTGTTTCAGGTATGCCAGGGCTCACCAGCGCCGAAAGCATGGCTGAGCTGAAATCGTACATGCTGGCAGGTACGCTGAAACCGAATCAGTTGTCGATTGTGCGCGAAATCTTGCATGAGGGAGATGGCACGGAAACTGACGTGGCAGTGTATCGCGATGTCAGTAGCAACTACGCCTTTACCCGAATGGCAGATGGTAGCCTCAGAGTCGATCACGCCACCCCCAATGCCGCATTGAACCTGAATGATGGTGTTGACCGTCTGCTGAATATCGAAAAACTGGAGTTTGGCGATGGTCAACAGCTGTGGGTCACGGCGCAACACGCGACGGGCGACCTGGCAATCAGTAGTGCAAACCCATCTGTTGGTGACCTGTTACGGGTTAACGTAGCAAACCTGCTCGATGGCAACGGTCTTGCGGCAGATGTCGTAATCACCATGACATGGCAGGCTTTAATTAACGGACAATGGCAGGATCAGGCAACCGGCGTGGAGTTCAGAGTTCCCGGCGCTATCCAGGGCGCTCCGCTGCGTGTTGTCGCCAGTTTCAATGACCGAATGGGCGATGCCGAGACCTTAGTGTCAGCACAAACTCAGGCCGTCTTGCCACGAAATCAGGCAACAACAGGTGCGCCGGTGATTAATGATCTCACGCCAACGGAAAGTCTGACGCTGACGGCGGTGGTTTCGGGTATCGCCGACGCGGATGGCCTGAGCGGCGGAAATTTCAGCTACCAATGGAGAATGAGTTCACCGACCGGATTCGTCAACATCAACGGCGCAACATCTGCCACCTTCACGCCAGGCCAGGCTATGGTCGGCCGCACGTTGCAGGTGGTCGTCACTGTCGTAGATGATGAGGGTAATCCCCCGGTTATCCTGACGTCGACAACCACGCAGCCTGTTGGCGATCTGATCGTGGGTAATAATGGTGCCAATACGCTCATCGGTACCGCATGGAGTGACATCCTGCGCGGTGAAAACGGCAATGACACCTTACTGGGTGGCGCGGGTGATGACCTGTTAGTCGGCGGTGCGGGTAATGACTCTCTCTCCGGCCAGGCGGGACAAGATACGCTGCAAGGTGACGCGGGTAACGATACCCTGGACGGTGGTCTTGGCGCTGACAGTATGACCGGCGGTACAGGTAATGATACCTACATCGTTGATGATTTTGGTGATGTCGTGATCGAAGATCTCAACGGCGGGACAGATATTGTCCGCACTACTCTCAGCAGCTATGACCTGACCGATAACGTGGAAGAGTTGGTCTTTACCGGGAACGGTAGTTTTATCGGTACTGGTAATTCAATCGCCAATATCATCACAGGTGGTAGCGGCAATGACTATCTGTTCGGTATGGGCGGCAATGACCAGTTGTTTGGCGGTATCGGAAATGACTTCCTGGATGGCGGAGAGGGTGCCGATAACCTGCAGGGTGGAAACGGTAACGACGTCATGATTGGCGGCGCGGGTGCCGATACCCTCTCTGGCGGTAATGGCGACGATATTCTCAACGGTCAGGAAGGAAACGATATTCTGGATGGCGGAACCGGAAGTGATATTTTCGCTTTCGGAGCCAACTTTGGACAGGACCGTATCACGGGTTTCGACAGTAACCCCAATGGCGGGCAAGACTTCCTTGACCTCGTTTTGCTAGGCATTAACGCGGAGAACTTTGCCAGCAGCGTCTCTATCACCGGAAATAACGGCAACACCATCGTGACCATCGGCACTGACACCATTACGTTAGTGGGCGTCAATTCGACCACCGTTAATATGGGTGATTTTTATCTGGAAATGCCGACTACCCTTGCCAGCAACAATGGCAATAGTTCATTGATCGTATAAGGAGAAGACTATGTCGCGCCAGCATACGCCAACAGAACTGAATGATGCATTAAAAGGAACGAAACCCACTTTTCTGATGCTGCTGTTTTTTAGTTGTGTGATTAATATGCTTATGCTGGCGCCGGCAATCTATATGTTGCAGGTTTACGATCGCGTACTGGTGAGTAAAAACACCACGACGCTGCTAATGCTCACCTTATTAATTGTCGGTTTGTACATCATTATTGCCATGATTGAATCCGCTCGTGCACAGGTCATGGTAAGACTGGGAAATCGGCTGGATATAAAGCTCAGTCAATTAGTTTTTAATGCGGCTTTTAGAAGAAAAATGTCCACCGGTGATAACAACCCGGCACAATCTTTAGCCGAGCTCGATCAGATCCGCCAGTTTCTCTCCGGGAACAGCTTGTTTTCATTGCTGGATATTCCGTGGACGCCGATTTATCTGTTTATCGCCTTTCTGGTACATCCCCTGTTGGGATACCTGTCTCTTGGTGGAATCACACTATTATTCATTCTGACACTGGTTTCAGAATTCTCTACTAAGCGCCCTATTCAACAAGCCCATGCCTTAACCATCAATAATGCCAGCAAGCTGAATAAACAGCTGCAAAACTCCGATGCTATCGAGGCGATGGGCATGCTTTCCACTCTAAAAGCAAACTGGCAGGAACAGCATAATAAAGTGCTGGTACTGCAAACACAGATCGCTGATAAAACGGCGGGGTTAAGCAGCCTGAGCCGGTTTGTTCGCGTGTTGCTGCAATCTGTCGCGCTGGGTGCCGGGGCGTTGCTGGTAATTGGTGGGCATATTACCCCAGGCCTGATGATCGCGGCCTCGATTATACTTGGACGCGTCCTGAACCCGGTGGAACAAGTCATCGGCAGTTGGAAGCAGTTTGTCCAGTTTCGTAGCGCGTGGCATCAGTTATCGGAACTGCTAAAGGAGTATCCGGCCCCGCAAGACGTGCTGACCCTGCCGCGTCCGCAAGGTAACATCAGCGTTGAAGGCGTGTTTGCGACAGCTCCCGGACAACACGCCCCGTTGCTGCGTAATATCTCCTTTCAACTCGAACAAGGTGAAGTGCTGGGGATTATCGGTCCTTCTGCATCCGGAAAAACATCACTGGCGAAAGTACTGGTCGGTGTCTGGAAGACGTTATCAGGAAAAGTCAGGTTAGACGGCGCAGATATTTGCCAGTGGGATAAAGCCCTGCTGGGTCCCTCGATAGGCTATCTGCCACAGGATGTTGAACTGTTTGACGGCACTATCGCACAAAACATTGCGCGTTTTACGAAAAATGACAGCGAACTGATCGTGGCGGCCGCACTTCTGGCGGGTGTACACGAGATGATCCTGCGCCTGCCGCAGGGGTACGATACACCGCTCGGCGTAGGTGGATACCAGTTGTCCGGTGGGCAGCGCCAGCGTATTGGGCTGGCTCGTGCTGTCTACAACAACCCTGCATTTATCGTCCTTGATGAACCGAATGCCAATCTTGATGATGCCGGGGAGTTTGCCCTCATTAAAGCCATCAACACGCTGCGAACACAGGGACAAACTACCGTGATTATATCGCACCGTCCGACTCTGCTCGGTGTGGTCAATAAAGTTTTACTGCTCAATGACGGTGCTATTCAGGAGTTCGGCACACGCGATCAGGTCTTCGCCCATCTGCGCCAGGCTAACGTGCTGAAACCAGTGGCAACACCCTCTTCATCCACCAATGAACAACAGCGTGAGGCATGAAGATGAAAAAGAATCCCAATAACGCGGACGTCACCGGTGTGGATACCAACATCTGGTCCCCCATTATTCGCGGCGTCGTTGTCATTGTGCTGGGGGTGGGTGGTTTCTTATTTTGGGCAGTGCAAGCCCCTTTAGATGCGGGTGTCGTTGCGGACGGTACGGTAACCGTATCCAGTAACCGAAAAACTATTCAGCATCTGAGCGGCGGTAGAGTGACGGATATTTTTATTAAAGAGGGTGACCTGGTTAAACGAAATCAGGTGCTTGTCCGCCTGGATAAGATGCAACTCGACATGCGCTACAGCGCGTTAAACGCACAGTATATTTCCGCCAAAAGCATTGAAGATCGTCTGTTAGCAGAAAGAGATGGCCTGGAGGCAATTGTATTTAATCCCATGCTGACGCAGCAGTTTTCCGGTAATAAACGGCTGGCAGAAGTCAGGAATCTACAGGCCAAACTGTTCGATACGCGACGCAAAACGATGCAGGATGAATTGTCCATGATTCAGGAAACGCTCGATGGCCTGGTCGGGCAAACGGACAATCTTAATAAAATAAAAGGATACCGCGATCACCAGTTCAACCTGATTAATCGGGAGTTGGGCGCGATTCGGGCGCTGAGTGAAAAAAACTATTACCCCAAGGCGCAATTACTGGTGCTGGAGCGCGAGGCGGCTGAAATATCCGGCAGTGTGTCCGAAGATATTTTGAACATTGCTAAACTCAAATCCCAGCAAAATGAATTAAAAATCAAAGCGTATCAGGTACGGCATCAGTATTTACGCGAAGTTGAGTCTGAACTAACTGAAAACCAAAAAGAAGTGGCGATGCTGGAGGATGAACTGGTTTCTACCCGCCATGAACTGGATAACACGGAGATTCGCTCCCCAATCAACGGTGTCGTTCTGGATGTCAAAGTCAGTACCGTCGGCGGTGTGATTCAGCCCGGTGAGCATCTCATGGATATCGTTGCCGCTGGACAGCCGATGCAAATCGACGCCAGGATACCAGTGCACGCCATTGATAAACTGGCCCCAGGTTTAACCGTTGACGTGCTGTTTCCTGCCCTGAACCATGCGCTGTTACCTTCCGTACCAGCCCGAGTTCTGACCATCTCAGCCGATCGTTTAATTGATGAAGCAACGCAACAGCCCTATTATCTCGCCGAAGTGCAAGTTTCCGCAGAAGGAGCGCGTTTGCTGGGCGATTACAAGATTAAAGCGGGCATGCCCGCGAGCGTGACCATCAAGACCGGCGAGCGAACGTTTTTAAGCTACCTGTTTAAACCGCTGATCGCCCGCCTGGAACTCGCCTTTAAGGAGTACTGAGCGCACATTGCTGGCATGGTGCTCATTCGCAGTGCTATGCCGGTTTATACCATTGCTGGTCGCCTTGCTTTCTTGTAACCTTTCGCTCGCGCGACTGACAAAATCTGGAACTACCGAACTGGACTTCATATGAATGCTCATATTTCTAAAGACCCCTTGCATGGTGTGACGCTTGAAATGCAGGTCAATGCCCTGGTTGATCGTTATGGTTGGGCTGAACTTGGCCAACGGATAAACATCAACTGTTTTAAAAATGAACCGAGCGTTAAATCCAGTTTGAAGTTTCTGCGTCGTACGCCGTGGGCGCGTGCAGAAGTTGAAGCACTGTATCTTGATTCTCTGCATGACGTTGCACCAGAACCCACCGCTCCTGCTATTGATCCTTGGGCTAACAGCCGCAACAAGAAAAAATAAGAGCAAAATCCGATGTCAGCATCCGGTTTTTTTTCAGGTCATTATCAGAAAAAACTGGCGACTCTCCTCGCCCGTTCCCGCAACACGCTACCGCTAACCAATGTGAAATGGTTTGCTGTACTGGTTGGCAGTATGCTGTTACTTGGCAGTTGCTCTTCACAACCGCCAGGGCCGAAGGTGACTCCTCATCCCCCGGTCACAACCCCGCAGCATAGCAAAGAGCCGGTTCGTGGTATCTGGCTGGCAACGGTTTCCCGTCTGGACTGGCCGCCAATCTCATCTGTAAACATCAGTTCACCCGCCATCCGCATCAGCCAGCAGCAAAAAGCGCTGACGGATAAGCTGGATAATCTGCAACGTCTTGGGATCAATACCGTCTTTTTCCAGGTGAAACCGGACGGCACTGCACTGTGGCAATCCAAAATTCTTCCCTGGTCAGACACTCTGACCGGCACCATCGGCCAGGATCCTGGTTACGATCCGTTGCAATTTATGCTCGACGAGGCGCACAAACGCGGGATGAAAGTTCATGCCTGGTTTAACCCCTACCGCGTCTCCGTCAATACGAAACCGTCAACGGTCGCAGAATTAAACAGCACGCTGTCGCAGACCCCCTCCAGCGTTTACGTTCTGCATCGGGACTGGATCCGTACATCGGGTGAACGTTTTGTACTGGACCCGGGTATTCCTGACGCGCGCGACTGGATAACCAGCATCGTGGCAGAGGTCGTTGAGAATTATCCGGTGGATGGCGTGCAGTTTGACGACTACTTCTATACCGAATCGCCGGGTTCGACGCTAAACGACAGCCAGACTTTCAGAAAGTATGGTCAGGGTTTTGATTCAAAAGCAGACTGGCGACGTCATAACACGCAACGGCTGATCGAACAGGTTTCACAGGCCATCAAAAAGATTAAGCCTGACGTGGAGTTTGGTGTTAGCCCCGCAGGCGTGTGGCGTAATCGCTCCCACGATCCGGCAGGCTCCGACACCCGAGGGGCGGCAGCGTATGATGAATCGTATGCCGATACCCGGCGCTGGGTGCAATTAGGTCTGTTGGATTACATCGCACCACAACTGTACTGGCCTTTCGCCCGTGATGCGGCGCGTTATGATGTTCTGGCAAAATGGTGGGCTGGCGTGGTGAAATCCACCAATACCCGCCTGTATATTGGCGTTGCGCTGTATAAAGTAGGTGAGCCGTCACGAAAAGAACCGGACTGGACGGTACAAGGCGGTGTGCCGGAGTTGAAAAAGCAACTCGATCTGAACGAGTCCGAACCGAATATTAATGGCACTATCTTGTTTCGGGAGAACTATCTTAACCAACCGCAAACCCAGGAAGCCGTGACCTATATTCGTGATCGTTGGGGGCGCTAAGTGTTGCCGGGAGCTGGTGACCGGAGATAAACGCTGACGTAACGGATAAATTTCCCGATAAATACACCGGCAAACACGCCACCGGTAATGATTGCCAACGCGCTCATTACCGGCTGGCGTAAAATATCGGGAGCGATAGCATTCAATACACCTTGTACATATTTGATGCCAAAGGCCAACATCATGAACGGCAATGCAGAGTAATCTGCCGGGCGATGAATGCTGCGTGGTGCGGTACTGCGTGCCAGACGGCCGGGGTTTATCAACATATAGCCCACAATCACGCCGCTAATAATACCAACCATCCACTGTAGATACGTGCTGATGGACCGATCGCGGTAAGTGACCAGATCGTAAACATCCCAGAAAAGAAAGAGAGCCGGGATCAGTGCCAGCTTTTCCAGCGTAACCGTTGCGGGTATCCTGGCTTTAATCCCCCGAAATAACAGGAAGACCAACAAGACATATACCCACACCGGTGTGTGCACCAGCATCGCTACGACAAACTCAGCCATACTCTGGCTCCTGACGTGTTAACCACGTTAAGTGTAGCCTGGTGTTATCCGGGCGCAGACGATGCACCCGGATACTTTACGTGGGGTCAGGCCGCTGAAGGCTCCGGCAATTTGAATGAGGAAACCAGTAACGCTAATTGTTCCGCCTCTTCTTTCAGCACCTGAGTTCGTGTGGCGGCATCATCAATCAACGATGCGTTTTGCTGCACGGTGCTGTCCATTTCGGTAACGGCGAGTGTGACTTCGGAAACGCCCTTACGCTGCTCGTCACCCGCGACACGGATTTCCCCCATCAGTTGGCTAACCTGCCGCACGTTGTTGACCAGCTCTTCCAGGCGCTCACCTGCATTGTGGATTTGCTGGCTGCTGCTGCCAACATGTGAAACGGACTCATCAATCAACGCTTTGATTTCCTGGGCAGCAGTGGCACTGCGCTGTGCCAGGGTACGAACTTCAGATGCGACAACCGCAAATCCTCTGCCTGCATCCCCCGCTCTGGCGGCTTCAACGGCGGCATTCAGCGCCAGAATATTGGTCTGGAATGCAATGCTGTCGATGACGGCGACAATTTCCACCATTCTGCCAGACGAGGCACTGACGTTATCCATTGTCGAAATCACACCCTGCATCACGTCGCCACAGCGATTCGCCGTTTGCGCAGTGTTGTCGGAAAGTTCATCTGCCAGTTGCGTGTTGCTCGCATTTTGATGAACGGTCGCATTTAACTGTTCCATCGCCGCCGAACTCTCTTCCAGCGCGGCCGCCTGCTGAGTAACCCGTGAAGACAGCTCCATGTTACTGTCGGCCAGACTGACGGCGTTATTGGCTACCACTACGCTACTGCTTCTGACGGTGATCAGAATGGCGGATATTTTATCGACGAACAGGTTAAAGGCTTCCGCGATATCTGAAATCTCATCTTTACCTCGAACATCCAGACGTCGGGTAAGATCGCCTTCACCCTGTGCGATATCATCGAGCGCGCGACGAGTATCATCGAGACGAGAGATCAAGCGACGCACCACCAGCCATGATCCGACAAGCAACACGGTCATAATCGGGATCAGCACTTCCAGCACATCCTGCATCATGACTTTAGCGAGACCAACGATGCGCGTTTCCGGTGTCACCAGCCCTACGACCCAGCCAGTATCAGCCATTGGGAACAACATTACGCGTGACGGAGCATTCAGCACGTTGTCGCTTTCAAGCGTGATGGTTTTCACGCCATCAGTCGCGCGAAGCGATTTCAGCCCGGCTTCCACCGGGGCCAGCCAGTGTGCGCTTTGCGCCAGATCGCTAAAGGTTTTGTATTTTGTCTGATCGGCCTGGGGGAAATAGAGGATCTGCCCCTGTTTATCAACCACAAATGCGTAGCCACCGGTACTGTTGCCCTGCTGCTGCATAAAGGTTGCAACGTTATCCAGACGAATATCAGTGGTGGCCACACCGGCAAACTTACCCGCTAATTGATACGGAATACTGCAGGTCACCATGTTCACGCCGGAACTGGCATCCTGGTAAACATCAGACCACAGGCAACTGTTCTGTGAGTGACCTTTAGCATGCTGATACCAACTTTCATTGTGATAACCGGCGGATCCTTCGGCATTATAATCATTCGAAAAATCAAGCTTACCCTCAGCATTACGCGCCCAGAAAAAGCTACGTTTCTCTACTCCCGGGGTGAACGCATTTGGCTCTGGCCAGATCCCGCCGCCGGTAATAATTGAGTGGCTGTCTTCGCCAATCAGGTGTGGAACCACGTTCTGATACAAAGATTCATCATTAGGCAGTACTTCGGCCAGTCGTGACAGACTGACGGTTTCGCCCTCGATACGAGAGAGCACAGTACTCAGTTGACGGGTTAAACCTTGCCCTGTTTCTTCTATCAGGGCGGTATTGATTTCAACGACGCGTGGCTGACCACGCCAGAGCATAATTGCAACAATAACAAGGGTGGTCACCGCAAGCAGCAGGATGCCGCCAATGGTTAACCGCGTTGAAATACGAGTAGGATACCAGGCCATACAAACTCCTTCTGCAAAAGGCTAACTTTTACCCAGTATCGGCACAGGAGTTTATATCTTTATAAAGTTTTCTTAAGTATTACAAAACAAATAAGTGACATTGTCACAAATAGCAAAACCCAGCACTTTGGCTGGGTTTTAATACATGCTTAATCTTATTTAGATAATTCTTTTTTGATTTCTTCTTTTATTTTGCTTAATTCACTTTGCGGATGTTTTTTGCAAAGTTCAACGGTCAGAGGCACAGCTGTAGTGATGGTTTCGTTATAGTCTACGAAGTCACCGCCTTTGAAGTCTTCGTCTTCATTCAGCACCCAGAAAGCAACCGGAGCCATAGTTTGCGGGTTCAAATCAATAAACTCCTGGCAGCTCATGCCTTTCGGAGTGACTTCAGTTTTAGCGTTATCAGTTGCTGCATTGACGCTTACACTGGTTAACAGCGCTGCGACCAGGATGCCTGCTGTAGAAAGGGAGAATTTATTCATTGTAGTACTCCATTTATAATCCAGATAATATCTACACTTGCGCTTTAAACCGTTAATGTAGTTCGCAAAAAATAATACTCCCACCGTCAGAAGAATAAAGATTACGGTCATCGATATGGCTGAAATTTATATTTCACATTACTGATTCTGATGTCTGATAAGAAATGTTGCACACAATGTGATCGTTACGACGAAATCAGCAGATTCATCCCTCACTTACCCTACCGTTGCACCAAAACTGAACTACGCTGCACAAATGTTGATCATTAGTTAATGAAAATTGATATTTTTTTAACAAAGAGCCCCGACGCAGCGCTGTCGCTGACCTGGCACGCGTCCTGCATTGTTAATCTGGTAACAGTGAAGCGGTATCTGACAAACAACTAACAGCGAGATGGTAATGACATCAAAACCTGAGTTATTTGCCCGCATAGAACAGACCTTTAGCCAGCTAACGCCCAGCGAAAAGCGCGTTGCCGGTTGGTTGTTAGCGCACGCTGCACAGATCCCTTTTGAAACGGCAGACGGCATCGCAAAAGCAGCAGGAACCAGTGGCATTACCGTCGGGCGTTACCTGCGTAAACTCGGGTTTCGTAACCTGGAAGATGCGAAAGCCAGCCTGCGTGAAATACCCGCTATTCCCTATCAGCCCTGGGGAATGAACGAGCGCCTGGACTCCTGGCACCAGCAGCAAAATCTACCTGACCGCGCACAACAATCGCTGCTGCTGGAAATTGACGCTATCACCCACGTCTATCAACTGGCACAAAGCGAAACATTTTTACGTATTGCGCAGCAATTAGCGCAGGCCGAAGCTGTTTATATTCTTGGGATCCAGTCCACCCGCGGGATCGCCAACGCCTTTTTTAGCCATCTGGAATATCTGCGACCGAAAGTGAGTTACTCCGAAGGACTTTCCGGTAGCTGGGTTGAGTCGCTGAACTCGGGATTTAATCAACCTTATGTCGTGATCACCGATACGCGCGCTTACTCGGCAACATCCCGACAATATTGCCGCATTGCCAGTGAGCGTGGCATTCCTCTCGCGTTAATCACGGATGTATGGTGCCCCTGGGCCAGAGACTATGCCATTGATTTACTTCAGGTGAAAACGGACACCGGGCACTTCTGGGATTCGCTTGCTCCGGTGAGTTGCCTGTTCAACCTATTACTCTCCGCGGTGGTCGCGCAACTGGGCGACTCCCTCGCGGGACGCCTGCAAACCAATCGCCAGTTACAACAACAATTTGGTCAATTCGAACAATAAACAGGAAACGTGCTATGTCAGATACCCCACAACTGGTCGATTTGTCGGTGATATTCCCGTCACTGCATATCGATCTGAAATACGCTACAGCCGATAACATTACCGGCGCGCCTATCTACCAGGAAGCGCGCTGTCTGCTGCATTCCGAGGCCGTCACTGCGCTGGCCAAAAGCATCAGCATCGCGCAGCTGGCGGGTTTGTCATTGGTGGTGTATGACGCGTACCGCCCACAGCAGGCGCAGGCGATACTGTGGAATGCCTGTCCGGATCCGCAGTATGTGGTGGATGTGGCGATCGGTTCGAATCACAGCCGGGGTACGGCCATTGACGTCACGCTGATGGACACTCGCGGTAATGTGCTCGATATGGGGGCCGGTTTTGATGAAATGCATGACCGTTCCCATGCCTGGCACCCTTCAGTTCCTCCGGCTGCGCAGCGTAATCGACTGCTGCTCAATGCCATCATGTTCGGCGGCGGTTTTGTCGGCATCAACAGCGAGTGGTGGCATTTCGAACTGCCGAATGCCGCGCGTTACCCGCTGCTTGACGATCAAATAGCTTGTTACACTGTCACGTCTATAACAACACAACATCCCCTTTAATTCTGGAGCCTGGTTATGAAGACTACACCTGCGTTAACCTCGTTTTTTCGCCCCGCTCTGTTAGCCGTTGCGCTGGCGGTCGCCTTGCCTGCCGCGCAGGCCGCCGTCCCTAAAGACATGCTGGTTATCGGTAAAGCCGCCGATCCACAAACGCTCGACCCTGCTGTAACAATCGATAACAACGACTGGACGGTGACTTATCCCTCATATCAACGTTTGGTTCAGTACAAAACAGAGGGCGGCAAAGGTTCCACGGAAGTTGAAGGTGATTTAGCCAGCGGTTGGAAAGCGTCTGATGACCAAAAAGAATGGACCTTTACCCTGAAAAGCGATGCTAAATTCGCCGACGGCACGCCAGTGACCGCTGATGCAGTAAAACAATCTTTTGAGCGCCTGCTCAAGATCGGTCAAGGGCCGGCTGAGGCATTTCCGAAAGATCTGAAAGTTGATGCCATCGACAACAACACGGTGAAATTTACCCTTAGCCAACCATTCGCGCCGTTCTTATATACGCTGGCCAATGACGGTGCCTCAATTATCAACCCGGCGATCTTAAAAGAGCATGCCGCGGATGATGCTCGTGGATTCCTGGCACAAAATACGGCTGGGTCTGGTCCCTTTATGTTGAAGAGCTGGCAAAAAGGACAACAACTGGTACTGGTACCCAACCCTCATTATTCCGGTCCTAAACCCACGTTCAAACGCGTTTCGGTCAAAATCATCGGAGAAAGCGCTTCCCGTCGTTTGCAACTGTCTCGTGGCGATATTGATATCGCCGATGCACTCCCTGTCGACCAGCTTGCTGCCCTCAAACAGGAAGGTAAAGTCAACGTGGCGGATTACCCATCATTGCGTGTGACCTATTTATATCTGAACAACAGCAAGGCGCCGCTCAATCAGGTGGATTTGCGCCGCGCTATCTCATGGGCCACGGATTATAAGGGGATGGTGAAAGGGATCCTGAGCGGTAACGGCAAGCAGATGCGTGGTCCTATTCCTGAAGGGATGTGGGGTTTTGATGACAAGGCCATGCAGTACAGCTTTGATGAAGCGAAAGCAAAAGAAGCATTAGGTAACGTTGCCAACAAACCCGAAACCCTGAGCTTCCTGTATTCCGATAACGATCCTAACTGGGAGCCAATTGCACTCTCCACTCAGGCCAGCCTCGGCAAGTTAGGCATTAAGGTGAAACTGGAAAAACTGGCGAATGCCACCATGCGCGATCGCGTCGGTAAAGGTGACTATGACATTGCCATCGGTAACTGGAGCCCGGACTTTGCTGACCCGTACATGTTCATGAACTACTGGTTCGAGTCGGATAAGAAAGGCTTGCCGGGTAACCGTTCATTCTATGAAAACAGTGAGGTCGATAAGTTGCTGCGCAGCGCGCTGGCCACTACCGACCAGGTTGCCAGAACCAATGATTACCAGCAGGCGCAAACCATCGTCATTGATGAAGCGGCTTACGTCTATTTATTCCAGAAAAACTACCAGCTGGCGATGAATAAAGACGTCAAAGGTTTTGTCTTCAACCCCATGCTGGAACAGGTCTTCAACATCGCCACCATGAGTAAATAAGCCACGTTAATGCGGAGCCGATTTGGCTCCGCAAGGGGAAGCCAATGACGTTCTGGAGCATTTTACGCCAGCGATGCTGGGGACTTATCCTGGTGGTTGCCGGTGTCTGTGTAATCACTTTTATTATTTCGCACCTGATCCCGGGCGACCCCGCACGGCTGCTGGCCGGCGATCGCGCCAGCGATGAAATTGTCGAAAATATTCGCCAACAGCTGGGACTGAATCAGCCGTTGTATATTCAGTTTTTCCGTTATGTCAGCGATATTTTTCAGGGTGATTTAGGCACCTCCATTCGCACCGGCCGGCCGGTACTGGATGAATTGCGCGTGTTCTTCCCTGCCACGCTTGAATTGGCCTTCTGCTCTCTGCTGCTGGCGCTGATCATCGGTATCCCGTTGGGTATTCTGTCTGCTGTCTGGCGCAACCGTTGGCTCGACCATCTTGTCCGCCTGATGGCTATTACCGGTATTTCGACCCCGGCATTCTGGTTGGGCCTCGGCGTTATCGTGCTTTTTTATGGCCATTTGCAAATTTTACCCGGCGGCGGACGGCTTGATGACTGGCTCGATCCCCCCACGCACGTCACCGGTTTCTATCTGGTTGATGCGCTGCTGGAAGGCAACGCAGAGGTCTTTTTCAATGCGCTGCAGCACCTGATCCTGCCGTCGCTGACGCTGGCCTTTGTGCACTTAGGGATCGTTGCCCGACAGATTCGCTCCGCCATGCTGGAACAACTGAGTGAAGATTATATCCGCACCGCGCGGGCCAGTGGTTTACCGGGTTGGTATATCATTTTGTGTTATGCGTTGCCGAATGCGTTGATTCCGTCGATAACCGTGCTGGGTCTGGCCCTGGGCGATCTGCTCTATGGTGCAGTACTGACCGAAACGGTCTTTGCCTGGCCAGGCATGGGTGCCTGGGTTGTGACCTCCATTCAGGCACTCGATTTCCCGGCAGTCATGGGATTTGCCGTGGTGGTCTCTTTTGCGTATGTGCTGGTCAACCTGGTGGTGGATCTCCTTTACCTGTGGATTGACCCGCGAATCGGACGTGGAGGTGCACAGTGATGCTCACACAAGAAACACCCGCCCCATCACCAGCGACCCGCCGCCGTGTTGACTGGGCAAAGCTATTCTGGATGATGAAGAGCAGTCCGCTGACGCTGATTGGCGGCGTCATTATTGTACTGATGCTACTGTTAATGGTGCTCTCTCCGTGGATCACCCCTTACGATCCTAACGCCATCGATCTGACCGCGCGCCTGTTGCCACCGTCGGCCATCCACTGGTTTGGCACCGATGAAGTGGGTCGTGATCTGTTCAGCCGCGTCCTGGTCGGAAGTCAGCAGTCAATTGTCGCCGGTCTGGTGGTGGTCGGTATCGCTGGCGGGCTGGGCTCGCTGTTGGGATGCCTGTCTGGCGTGATGGGCGGACGTGCCGATGCGATCATCATGCGTATGATGGATGTTATGCTGTCCATTCCTTCGCTGGTACTGACAATGGCACTGGCCGCCGCATTAGGGCCAAGTCTGTTCAACGCCATGCTGGCGATTGCGATTGTACGTATTCCTTTCTATGTACGCCTCGCACGCGGTCAAACGTTGGTCGTTCGTCAGTTTACTTATGTACAGGCCGCGCGAATCTATGGTGCATCACGCTGGCATCTGATCAGCTGGCATATTTTACGCAATTCACTTCCCCCGCTGATTGTGCAGGCATCACTGGACATTGGCAGTGCGATCCTGATGGCCGCCACGCTCGGATTTATTGGGCTCGGCGCTCAACAACCCAGCGCTGAATGGGGCGCAATGGTGGCGATTGGTAGAAACTACGTACTTGATCAGTGGTGGTATTGCGCATTTCCTGGTGCCGCCATTCTGATTACCGCCGTGGGCTTTAATCTCTTTGGTGATGGTATTCGCGATCTGCTGGATCCGAAAGCCGGAGGAAAACAGTCATGACACAACCAGTCCTGGAGATCGAGAATTTGCACCTGAGCTTCCCCGGTTATAAAGCGGATGTGCATGCGCTGAATCATGTGTCGCTGCATATCAACCGGGGGGAAATTGTCGGCGTGGTCGGTGAGTCTGGCTCAGGGAAATCCGTCACGGCCATGCTCGCCATGCGTCTGTTACCCGAAGGAAGCTACCGCATCCATCAGGGGCGCCTTACGCTGTTAGGTGAAGATGTTTTAACTGCCAGCGAAAAACAAATGCGCCAGTGGCGCGGCCAACGCGTGGCGATGATTTTCCAGGAGCCGATGACGGCGTTGAATCCAACACGACGAATCGGCCAACAAATGGTGGAGGTCATTCGTCATCATCAGGCATTGAGCCGCACGGATGCCCGGCAGAAAGCCATCGCGTTACTGGAAGAAATGCAAATCCCGGATGCCCCGGAAGTGATGTCCCGCTTCCCGTTTGAGCTTTCTGGGGGGATGCGTCAGCGCGTGATGATTGCGCTCGCGTTTTCCTGCGAGCCAGACCTGATCATTGCCGATGAACCCACCACTGCGCTGGATGTCACAGTACAGCTTCAGGTACTGCGATTACTGAAGCTTAAAGCACGGGCCAGCGGTACCGCCGTGTTGTTTATCAGCCATGATATGGCCGTCGTCTCGCAATTGTGTGACCGGTTATACGTTATGTATGCCGGGAGCGTGATTGAAAGTGGTCCAACACAAACCGTTATTCAGCACCCCACGCATCCCTACTCTATTGGTCTCCTGAAATGTGCGCCTGAGCACGGTGAACCACGTGCTTTGCTCCCCGCGATTCCGGGTACCGTACCGAATTTAACCTGTTTACCTGTCGGATGCGCATTCCGCGAGCGCTGCTTTGCCGCGGGGCCTCGCTGTGAAGAAACACCTGATTTATGCAGCCAGGGCGGTGCGGATCAACAGTCCGCCTGCTGGTACCCACAACTGGAGACGACACATGTCTGATATTTTACTGGACCTGCAGGATGTTCATATCAACTTCCCCGCGCGAAAAAACTGGCTCGGCAAAGTAACAGAGCGGGTGCATGCACTCAACGGTCTGGATTTACAAATCCGCCAGGGGGAAACGCTGGGGATTGTTGGTGAATCCGGTTGCGGTAAAAGTACGCTGGCACAACTGCTGATGGGGATGATCAAACCGAGCCAGGGGTACTATTCTTGCAGCGGGGGCAACAATGGTATGCAGATGGTCTTTCAGGACCCGCTTTCATCCCTGGACCCGCGCTTGCCGGTATGGCGAATAATCACTGAGCCGGTATGGATCCAAAAGCGTAGCGCTGAACGCGAGCGCCGCGCCCTGGCCGAGGATTTGGCTCGACAGGTAGGGATTCGCCCGGAATACCTCGATCGCCTGCCGCATGCCTTTTCCGGCGGGCAGCGCCAGCGTATTGCCATCGCCCGCGCGCTGTCATCGGAGCCGGATGTGATCGTCCTTGATGAGCCGACGTCGGCACTGGATATTTCGGTACAGGCGCAAATCCTCAATCTGCTGGTTGCATTGCAGGCACGCCGGAATCTGACGTTTGTGCTGATATCGCATAACGTATCGGTCGTGCGGCATATGAGTGACCGTGTGGCGGTGATGTATCTTGGGCAAATTGTCGAACTGGGCGATGCGCAGCAGGTTCTCTCGCATCCGGCACATCCTTACACCCGTCTGTTGCTGGATTCGGTGCCTAAAACGGGTACGCCACTGGCTGAGGATTTGGTCCTGCGTAAAACCGAACTCCCTGGCAACAGAACACTACCGCAAGGCTGTTTTTTCCGCGACAGATGCCCGCTGGCAACCCACGGATGTGAAAAAAAACAGACATTATTGAAAAATGAAGCCGGACGGGAAGTTCGCTGTTGGCGCGCCATTGATATCTGTTGACTGCGCATTTTCAGGCGAGATACGCCTTTTTCAGCGCATCCACCAGCATTCCTGACGCGGTTGATAATTTATGGTGTGCGGAACGCAGCACCCCGATCCGCCGCTGGATCACGGGACCGTCAAGCTCTATACAGGTTGCGCCAAGTTCCGTCATTTGTGTTCGACACAGTGCGGGAACTGCGCTGCCGCCCAATCCGTTTGCCACCATACGGCCAACGGTCACCAGTTGATGGCTTTCCAGCGCCACGTCCAGCGTATGTCCGCTTTGCACCAGTTGTTCTTCCAGCATCAGGCGCACGGCAGATGGACGTTGCAGCGTAATAAAATCCAGCGTCAGCAATTCGCGCCATGCAATACGCTCTCGCCCCGCCAGCCTGGACGTTGGCGGGACGATCGCCACAAAACGATCGACACCGAGCGGCGTGAAGTGCAGTTGTCCTGAATAATCAGGCTCGAAGGCGATCCCCATCTCCACCCGTCCTTCACTCACCATTTCAATGACCTGTTCGTTTATGACATCGTGAACCGTCACGTTAATACCAGAATAGCAATCCCGAAAGGTTTTCAGTACCTGTGGCAAGACGTTTGCCGCAAACGAAGGCATGGCAGCAATGGAGATTTTACCGCGTTGCAACGTAAAGCGCTGACGCATCGCTTCTTCAGTATTCTCCCAGTCAGCAAGCAGTTGCCTCCCCATATTCAGCAGCGTTTCGCCCTCCTGTGTCAGGGTGACTTTGCGCGTCGTGCGCAGCAGTAAGGCCCCGCCCAACGAGTCCTCAAGCCCTTTAATCGCCAGACTTAACGCAGGTTGCGACATATTCAGTCGTTCACTGGCATGAGCAAAATTCAGAGTGTGAGCTACCGCTAAAAACGCGCGTAACTGTTTGATGCTCATTCCCATTTCGCATTCCTTTAACCTATTGAATACCTTTAATT
>NZ_JANEWL010000086.1:0-21974 GCF_028069815.1 Citrobacter sp. Awk 2 | reverse complement strand
TTATTACAAATGTCATTATGTTGACATTAAATATCCTGGCACAACCGCAAAAGGTTGCCGCAATAATAAGAAAAAGTATAAATATCACTCTTGTGGATAACGTGTCGAAATATCATTAAGTTAGCGTAAATTTAATGCTTTTCACTTTATGAGAACGGACATCTTATTTAGAGTAATACGTCGGGATAGTATTGCATTATCCAGGCCAGATTGCTGCAATAAGACTCGATTTATCGTGAGGAATTCTTTTTAGTATATTTAGTAAGCGGTAAAAGTGATGGAGCTTAAAGAGGCTGGTGAGCTAGAATAAACGTCCTGATTTATTGGTAATGCATTTCAGCCTGGCGAATTTTTAAATATGTTTATTCCTTCTGTTAGTGCGACGGCCTTTGTTGCTTCGATTGCCACATTGGGCATTCTTTCTCCCGGCCCGGACTTCTTTATGGTGATTAAAAATGCGGCGCGCTACAAGCGTCTTCAGGCCATGATGACGGCTCTTGGCATCGTCGGTGGTGTGGCAACCCATATGTCCTACTGTGTGGCTGGACTGGCGGTTGTTATTACCACGACACCCTGGCTATTCGATATTCTGAAATATGCGGGGGCTGCGTATCTGATTTGGGTGGGGCTGCAAGCTCTGCTGTCACGCGGACACAACAGTATGGATATGACCCAGGTTGCGCGCCAGGAAGTGACGTTAGGTAAAGCATTTCTGCAGGGTTATTTGTGCAACCTGCTCAATCCAAAAGCGACGCTGTTTTTCCTGTCGATCTTCACTCAGGTGCTGAGCGTCCAGTCTGGTTTTCCAGAAAAAGCCTGGTATGCCGGCGTTATTTTGATGGTGTCAGTGATTTGGTGGCCGGTACTCGTGATCCTTATCCAAAGTGCGCCAGTTCGCGCTGGCCTGGCAAAGGCGCAGAAAATCATCGATAAAATGCTGGGCGGTCTGCTGATTGCTCTCGGTATTAAGGTTGCTCTTAGCTAATTCGGTTTAGCCTGTAGCATGTCCTGCACACTAAGTGGCCGCGAGCTAATGGTTTAGTTAGCTCGCGACCTGTTATTGTCAGTGAGATGTCGTGCTTGTTGCGTTTTGTATCGGCAGTTTCCCGGCTCTCAGTAGCACCATCTCTTGCTTACATAGCAGTACGATAGCCTGACGAGCCTTCATTCTACGTGAGGTGAGGGCTTTTTTCACCGCACGGCGATCTGCACCCAGTTCCAGCATCTGAAAACATAACTGGGATAGCGCATGTCTGTATTTCATTGAAAACTCACTTTATTACGTTTTATAGCACCGGCAGTAGATCGCCATTTTACAACGATCCGCATGGTCATGACTAATCGCACTATAAATGCATTAATTGCCTGAATTCTTTTACTTTGCTCCGGCTAACCGGGATTTCAAATTCCAGATCTTTCAATCGCAAAATATAGGTGTTGTTAAACCACGGTTCGATCTCGCGGATTTTGTTCAGGTTTACGCAGAATGAGCGGTGGCAGCGGAAAAAATGTGAGGCAGGCAGTTTGCTGCAAAATTCGGTGATGTTCATCGGCATGACATACGATTCGCGCCGCGTGTAGACGAAGGTCATCTTTTCATGGGCTTCAGCGTAGTAAATATCGTTGATTGGCGTAACGATAATCCGCTCGTCTTTGATCAGGTTGATCGTATCGTTTTCACGCGTCACCGGGCTGCTAAGGGGGGCTCCTGTTTGCTGCTGTTGCCAGGCTGCCTCCAGTTTTTGCAACATGCCGACAATTCGTGATTCCTGGTACGGTTTCAGAATATAGTCAAACGCTTCCAGTTCAAAGGCTTCAACAGCGTGTTCTTTCCAGGCTGTAATAAACACAATAAAGGGCTTATGCGCAAACTGACTGATGTTTTGCGCCAGCAGCACACCATCCAGTGACGGAATATTTATATCCAGAAAAATAGCGTCAACGCGGTTGTGCTGCAGGTATTTAAGCACATCCAGACCGTCGTCAAATGTACCGACAATCTCCATCTGGCTGTGCTCTTTTATCAGCCAGCTAAGTTCCTGTTGGGCCAGGAATTCATCTTCAACAATGATGACTTTCACAACTTTACTCCTGGTTAAAGCAATAATGTGGCCGGGGCTGCTGCAGGTGAGTGCTGGTTTGGCACGTAAAACGCAATCTCTGTGCCAGGTTCAAGACGACGGATATGTAGCCCTTCACCGTACAGGAGCTTAACGCGGTGATGCACATTCAACAGGCCAATTTTATTGCCCGGCATTTCATTGGACTCAACGCGTTCAATGACTTTCGGATCGATACCATGGCCAGTATCTCTGACGGCAATGCGTACCCGATTACCACATTCCGCCACGCTGATCGTGACCACACCTTTCCCTTTGCAGGGTTGGATCCCATGGACGATGGCATTCTCAACCAATGGCTGAATCAGCAGGCTGGGAATAAAACAGCTGACCTCTTCATCAATATCATAAATAACCGTCAACTTATCGCCAAAACGGGCCTGTTCAATAGCAATGTAATCCTTAATTTGATACAGCTCTTTCTTGATGTCGATCTGCTCATCATCTTTTAATTCAATATTATAGCGAAGATAGCGTGATAAATTAAAAATGAGCTGGCGTGCAGTGTCCGGGTTCAGTCGCACTGACGATGAGATCGCGTTTAGCGCGTTAAACAGAAAATGGGGATTTATTTTACTTTGTAGTGCCCGCAACTCTGCCTTATTTGCCATTTCGCGTAGCTGCTCGGCGCGGGAAACCTCAAGCTGAGTCGAGATAATTTGTGACAGACCGATAGCCATTTCTTGTAATGAAGAGGTGATCTGGTGGGCATGGCAGTAGTAGATTTTCAGCGTGCCAGTGACCACACCTTTTTCCCACAACGGTATTACCAGCATGGAGTGTATTTCCGGCGTGCGATGTGCTTCATCATTGTTCTTTATGATGATTTTTCCGTAATTTATCGCCTGCTGGGTGGTCGGGCTAACGAAATCATCGTTATCGCGGTAGTTCAGTTCGCCAACGCCGACATAGGCCAGAACGTGCTGGGTATTGGTGATCGCGACGGCATCTGCATGAATATCATGGCGAATAATTTCGCACACCTGGCGTAGCGACTCGCTATTGACCTGACGAAAAAGCGGCAGGGTTTTGTTGGCGATATCCAGCGCCAGTTTAGCCTGTTTTGCCGCACTGGCTTCTTTCTCTCCTTCCACGCTTTGTACCAGCATGACGATAAAGCCGATACAGACGCTGCCAAGGATCATTGGGATACCGATTTTCGAGACGATATCCAGCCCCAGTTCGGTTGTGGGAGCCCAGGCGACCACCAGAATCATGGTCAATGATTCGCACAGCATCCCGCCTAAAATACCGGCGCGCCAGTGTTGTGCCTTAGGGATTTTTCGGTTGATCCAACCCGCAATACAGCCAGCAAGGATGCTGGTAATAAAACAGGGAAGGGCGGTAACACCTCCAATATCAATCAGATAACGGTGTGTACCCGCGATGAGTCCGGTAATGATACCGACCCATGGGCCGAACAGAATTCCGCCTGACATCACGGCAATAATACGCACGTTCACCAGTGAGCCTTCTACTGGTACACCAGACCAGGTGCTGAACAGGGCAAACATGGAGAAAATGGCCGTAACGGCGAGCAGTTCTTTCACCGAGTGGGCTGACTTGTGCAACAGTTCGCGGAACAGGCGGATACGAATCAGGAAAAACAGACAGAACAGCATCAGCGCTGCCCGATCAAAGACCGCCAGCAGCATATTGAATATTTCGTGCACAGGTGACTCTTGCGAAGGGGTTAAACCCCTATGATAGGTAACCTGAGGCTGGATGACCAGCATCCCTGTCAGCACAGGTTAATGAGGAAAAACCACAATATTAAAAGGGGATTGTTGCATGATTGTTGTATTTACAATATCCCTCCAGAGAAGGTGAACTTCAACGTAATGTATTTAACAACAAAATGTTAAAAAATGGTGATTTCATGAGGGTTAGATATTCATGCATTTCCCGTTTTAGAAACGCTGTTCCTCTTTTATGCCGATAAAAAATATTTTGCTGTACCTCTCGACAGAAGGAAATTAATCAGGCTATTTTCTAAACGTGCCACCATCGTGGCAGCGTCGCTCGGACGGTCCGGGCGCTAACGTACATCTGAGGATATTATGGCTGACTCCCGCCCTGAACGTCGTTTTACGCGTATTGATCGTCTCCCCCCTTACGTTTTTAACATTACCGCTGAACTGAAGATGGCTGCGCGTCGGCGCGGCGAAGATATTATCGATTTCAGCATGGGGAATCCGGACGGTGCTACGCCTCCTCACATTGTCGAAAAACTGTGTACCGTGGCGCAGCGCCCGGATACCCACGGTTATTCAACGTCGCGCGGTATTCCTCGTTTACGTCGGGCGATTTCTCGCTGGTATCAGGAACGCTATGACGTCGAGATCGATCCTGAATCCGAAGCGATTGTAACGATTGGCTCCAAAGAGGGGCTGGCTCACCTGATGTTGGCGACATTGGATCACGGCGACACCGTCCTGGTGCCGAATCCCAGTTACCCAATCCATATTTATGGTGCCGTTATCGCCGGAGCACAGGTGCGTTCCGTGCCGCTGGTGGAAGGGGTCGACTTCTTTAATGAACTGGAGCGTGCGATTCGCGAAAGCTATCCGAAACCGAAGATGATGATCTTAGGCTTCCCGTCCAACCCGACGGCGCAGTGTGTCGAGCTGGAGTTTTTCGAAAAGGTCGTCGCGCTGGCTAAACGCTACGATGTGCTGGTGGTTCACGACCTGGCCTATGCCGATATTGTCTACGATGGCTGGAAAGCGCCATCGATTATGCAGGTTCCGGGGGCCCGTGATGTTGCCGTTGAATTTTTCACCTTGTCGAAAAGCTATAACATGGCGGGGTGGCGCATTGGTTTTATGGTTGGCAATAAAACGCTGGTAAACGCACTGGCGCGCATTAAGAGCTATCACGATTATGGAACGTTTACACCGCTGCAGGTAGCCGCTATTGCCGCGCTGGAAGGTGATCAGCAGTGTGTACGGGATATCGCTGAGCAATATAAGCGTCGTCGCGATGTGCTGGTCAAAGGGCTGCATGAAGCGGGCTGGATGGTTGAAATGCCAAAAGCGTCGATGTACGTGTGGGCGAAAATTCCGGAGCAGTACGCCGCAATGGGGTCGCTTGAATTTGCCAAAAAATTGCTGAATGAGGCGAAGGTTTGTGTTTCGCCGGGGATTGGCTTTGGGGACTATGGTGATACACACGTGCGTTTTGCGTTGATTGAGAACCGTGACCGTACCCGCCAGGCAATCCGCGGAATCAAAGCCATGTTCCGCGCAGATGGTTTACTCCCGGCCAGCCCGAAATCAGCCACTGAAAGTACCGACTAGCAAAACTTTCACCTTACAACGCAAACAGGAGCCAAATGGCTCCTGTTTTTTTGCTGCATCTTTCAATTTAGATCATCAGGGCAAAAGTACCGGCCCATACGATGACCATAAAAGAAATGCCCATAAAGAAATATTTCACTTTTCATCTCTCCGCATACGATGAGTACGCCTAAATGAACATATGCTTACCTGACAGAGAGCTGATGCGAGCATAAACGAAAGGGAGAATACCCCGCGTTTGCTTGGCTGCATCACCTCAGAATTCTGAGCTTTAATGCTCCAGACGGCGCTAATGTACGCCTAAAAATGAGGTGAAACAAGAGGCATTTTTTTATTTAATTTTAGTAACTTACAAGTGTCGTGATTCGGCGACAGTTTAATTTCTGACGGTAATAAATTGCTATTGAGCGACGTAGTTGTTACTCAGAGAATTCTCATATCACCTTGAGGTTAATGCGGTTAATTTTCTCGCGGAATTTGATAATGAAAAGGTTAAAAATGACCAGATTAATGATGTTAGCACTTGTTCTTGCGCCATTAACGTCGATGGCAGCTGCACCACAAGCGTTCAATTTCAGCTGCGCAAGTATTGGTGGCGTGAATAGTGATGGTAAAGGCAATGTATGGATTAATGGCACAAAAGCGACCATTAAGACCTTTAATGAAAATTATTGGGAGGCGAAGAGCGGTAAAAATACCGTCTCAATTTCCAGAAAAGATGACGGAAACCCGGAAGTGTCCTGGGCTGGCCCAAACCGCAAGCATGGGATTTGTCAGCCTGAAGATAATGTTGATTTCTCCCCAGCGAAAAAATCGACCCATGCTGGTCCATCGTTCTCCTGTTCTGCAGTGGAAAAGGGAAGCATGGAAGAGATTATCTGTCAGAGCCCGTCGCTTTCCGCAATGGATTTAAAATTGAACGGGATCTACAAGCAGGCGCTGACTAAATCGAAAAATGACCCGACGCTAAAAGCAGAGCAACGAGGCTGGATCAAAGGACGTAATGAATGCTGGAAAGAGCAGGATAAGCCCGCCTGCCTTGCCAGAGAATATAGCGAACGAATGACTGAATTACAGAACAAGTGGGGTGTTAAGTAATTCAAGTGCAGAAATAAAGAAAGGCCATTCGGCCTTTCTTTTTAGACATATAGCGAGGCTTCACCCATCGGGCGGGTTTTGAAACGACGATGGATCCAGAGATACTGCTCGGGTGCCCGCATGATCTCTTTCTCAATGATTTTGTTCATATAGGCCGCGGCCTGGTTTTCATCTTCCGGGTAGCCTTCCATTTCTGGCGTGATAAACAGACGGTAGCCGGAGTTATCAGATTTTCTCACCATGGTGACGGTCAGCATTTTCGCCCCTGACAAGCGTGACAGCACGTAGGTACCGTTGGTTGTCGCAACATCTTTGACGGCGAAGAATGGCGCAAATGAGCTGCCTTTACGGCCATAATCCTGATCGGGTGCAAACCATACGGCTTCCCCTTTTTTCAGTGCGCCGACAATGCCGCGCAGATTATTTCTGCCGATCATGGCTTTGTTCGAGCGCATACGGCCACGGGTTTGTATCCACTCCATTAATTTGTTGTTGTGCGGGCGGTAGGTTGCCATCATTGGCTGGCAAAGCCCCATCACACGGCCCCCCAGTTCCAGCGACATAAAATGCACGCCGACTACCATTACGCCACGGTTATGCGCCTGAGCGCGTTGCAGGTTGTCCAGGCCTTCAACATCAAACCATTTACGCACCCGGCGATCTGGCCAGAACCAGGCCATTCCGGTTTCAAGCAGTGCCATGCCGAGTGAGCGGAAGTTCTCGTCGACCAGTTTGTTCCTTTCTTCTTGTGACAGATTCGGGAAACAGAGTTCGAGATTTTTATGGGCAATGGATTCCCGGCGCTTTAAAAATGGGCGCGCCAGCGTACCTGTACGGGTGCCCAGAAAACATAAAACAGGATAAGGGAGTTGCACCAGTAACCAGAGCACACCGACACCGAACCATGTGAGCCAGTAGCGCGGATGCAAAAACGCGCGCGAAAATTTACATTGGGGGAACATAAGCACCTGTTGTTGGTACGAAAATAATGTATCGCGAAGATTCTTTGTCTACAGCGTTACTCTCTGACACTGAACAGTTAGGTCACTATGAGCGACAATGGTTCCTGTAAAGAGTGTAAAACTGAGTCAGGACAAACCACGAGGGGTATGAATGATCGGACGCACAATGTACACCCGAAGATTAATGTCATCCAGAAATAATTCCTCAAGTTTCGTAAATGTTTTTTGGTCGATAAAAAGCAAGAATAGGTTTATAGATAATTTGTTGTTTTTATGACGATTAAATAAAGGCCAACAGAGAATGCTCTGTTCAGAAGGTGAACAGTTATTGTAGCGAAAATGTTGCTTGAATTGCGAACGGATAGGAATTGTCTTAGACTATAAAATCAAGGAAGTGTAAGGACTTACGTCGATTTTTACGGCAGACAGGAGGTAACGCTATGTTCTATTTTTGGACTTTCCTCGCATTGAGCATTCTGTGCGTCAGTTGCTATATTTGGCAGGTAATGGGCGCTGCCGCGTCAATTAGTTCTTTTTTCGGCATGGCTATCCTTACGGCATTAATTTATTTCTTTACCATACGGTTGACTGATGGAAACGAAATGGTAACGGGACTATTTCTTTTTCTTGCCCCGACATGCGGATTGATCATTCGCTTTATGGTGGGGGATGATAAGCATTAAATCGAAGGTTCATAACTGAAAACGCAATTGTGTACCCCATTGACTGATTTTCTGGCTTCCATCTGAGCAAACTAAAGTGCCAGCATCGCTGGCACTTTTTTCTCTCTAAAGCAGATTACCTTGCATCAGCAAGCTGCAGCTCGGTGTCCTGTTGTTGGGCATTTTTTCGTTGTTGTTCGAGTTCCAGCGCCCCGCGGTGAGACAGATAGCAGAACAGAATGCAGCAGACAATCCCGCCCATCAGCAGATAGAAACCGCCATGCCATCCCATTTTATCGACCATGACACCAAACAGACTGGTTCCCAGCGATGCACCAAAAATGTAGCTCATAAAACCACGTAATCCGACCGCCGAACCGACAGCAAAGCTAGGGACGATTTCCATGGTCTGAACAGACGCCAGGAACTGGGGAACATAGATCAAGCACCCGACGATGGCAGCAAAAATAGTGACCATCAGCAGAGATTCACTTTTCCAGTAACCAATCAGGCAGACGAAGATCAGCGCCATACAAATCATGGCCAACGGCATGCGACGACCTTTAAACAGTTTGTCGGTCAGCCAGCCTGCCAGCAATGTGGAAGGAATTGCCGCCCATTCGAAAAACAGGAACGCCACACTCATTTGCTCTTTCGAGAAATGTTTTTCAGTTAACAGATAAATCGGTAACCAACTGATCATGCCAAAACGCACCATATAGACAAAAACGTCTACCAGTGAAACATACCAGGCATTTTTGTTACGCAGCACGTAGGTGCAAAAAATCTGAAAGGCGCTCATGTTTTCCGGTGCCTGGGTTACGTGCCGGGCATTTAACACGACTTTTTCTTCCGGCATCATCTGTTCCAGCGCAGGCAAGCCTTCTTCGCGTGGTGAGCCTTTGCCCAACATCAGAACAATAAAAGCAAATAGCACCGCAACACAGGCTGGGACGATATAGCTGGCGCTTTGCCAGTGTTCGCTGCCGAGAATAGCAAAGGCGGCGCCAACAATGGGGGCGACAATACCGCCACCGACGTTGTGTGAGATATTCCAGAATGCGCCAACGCGTCCACGCTCTTTGCGTGGGAACCAGTTGGCGATGGTAATAAACGAGGGACCGACGCCCATCCCCTGGAACAACCCGTTGAAGACCACCAGCGCGGCAAAAATCCAGAATCCGGTGCTGAACCCTAAGCCAACGTTGACAATGGCGCACAGGATCAGACCGCAAGCCATAAAGACTTTCGGGCTGGCTTTGTCTGCCAGGCTGCTCATGATGCCTTTACTGATCCCATAGGCAATAAGCATACAACTGCTGAGTAAACCAATCTGTGTTGCGCTGAGATCCAGATGTTCTTTCAGGTACGGGGTCGAGAGGGTGAAGTTATTGCGTACAATATAATACGCAAGATAACCAAGAAATACGCTAAGTAACGCCTGAATGCGGTATCGACCGTAAGTCTCCTGAATTTTTTCTTCCGGGACTTTATTTGCCGATGGCCCTGTCTTGAATATTGATAACATATCATCACCTAAATTTATATTGATGTGAATATCAGGATTTTTCGCAGTGAAGAGTGAAATAGGTGGCGAAGAAATTCAAATTGAAGAAATGTGTCACTATTGACTCAATTTGCTGAAAGTGGGACTGATTTTGACCCTTTTGAATTATGGTGAGGTCAGAACTATTATTCTGAATGCGTTTTTATCATCAGCATGTGCGGGTATTAACAAATTCAAACGACATTTTCGGGTATTCTTTATCTCTGTTATCGCATTCCGTCTGGTTATTCTGATAGCGGTTTTATCTTTTTCACCTGTCATGATAAACGGGTAAGTTTTGTCTCAATATTATTTTTCGACGATGTTGGTATTTATGAACAGGATCACAAACAGACTTTTCTGCCGGGGTAGTTTGTTGGCGCTCTCACTGTGTTTTATGTCGCTGTCGGCGACCTGTCTGGCACAGGGGAAGGAGCTGGTGATGGCGACGACGTTTTCCCCGGGGGCAACGGCCTGGATTATTCAGCGCTGGCAAACGGAGCCGGGGTCCGTGATGATCCGCACGCTGAACCGGACCAGTTCTTCTCTCGAACAATTGCTCGATACGGCGAATGCGGAAAACGTTGACCTGATTTTAACCTCTTCGCCGATGCTACTACAGCATCTTCAGGAGCATCAGAAACTTGCTCCTTTTGATAACGCATTGCCGGAAAGCCAGCGGCTGGTGCCTGAGTCAATACGGTCGACGTCTGTAGCCGTGGCGATCTCAGGATTTGGTCTGCTGATTAATCGTTCAGCACTGACGGCGCGACATCTGCCTCCACCGACGGACTGGGGGGATTTAACGCATCCTAAATATCAAAATGCCCTGCTGATGAGTAGTCCATCGCGCTCCGATACCAATCACCTGATGGTTGAATCACTGCTGCAGCAAAAGGGGTGGCAAGAAGGTTGGGCGACATTGCTGGCCAGTGCCGGGAACCTGGTGACCATCTCATCACGCAGCTTTGGTGTTGCGGATAAAATTAAGAGCGGATTGGGCGTTGCGGGACCGGTTATTGATAACTATGCCAATCTGCTGCTCAATGACCCCAATCTGACCTTTACTTACTTCCCACACTCTGCGGTCTCGCCGACCTACGTAGCTGTGCTGAAAAACAGCCCGCGTGCCAATGAAGCACAACGTTTTATCCGCTATTTATTGAGCCCGGAAGGACAGCGGATCCTTGCCGATGCGAATACCGGTAAATATCCGGTAACGTCGCTGGCAGCAGATAACCCGCGTGCAGCCCAACAGGCCATTTTGATGAAACAGCCACCGCTTAATTACCGTCTGATCCTGAAACGTCAACAGCTGGTCCAGCGGATGTTTGATACGGCCATCAGTTTCCGCCTCGCACAGCTTAAGGATGCCTGGCGAGCGCTGTACAGTGCGGAAGCACGTCTGAAACACCCGTTACCCGAAATCAGAGCGCTGTTAACCCAGGTCCCAATCGACGCCAGGAGCAGCGAAGATGAAGCCTGGCTTGCTCAATTCGATAATAAAAGTTTTGCTGAACAGCAAATGATGGAGTGGCAACTCTGGTTTCTTAACAACCAGCGCCTGGCGATATCAAAACTGGAAGAACTACAATGAAAGGCGGTTCGCTATGGCAACGTCTTCGTCAGCTCAGCATCAGCAGCAGTTTGCGGGGTGCTTTTCTGACGGGAGCTTTACTGACGCTAAGCGTGAGCTGTGTCAGTTTGTATTCCTGGCATGAGCAAAGCTCGCAAATCCGCTATTCGCTCGATGACTATTTCCCGCGCGTGCATTCCGCTTTTTTGATTGAAGGGAATCTTAACCTGGTTGTCGATCAGCTTAATGAATTCCTGCTTGCCCCCAACACGACTGTACGGCTGCAACTGCGCAATCAGATCATAGAACATCTGGACAAAATTGAACTGCTGAGTCGGGGATTGCAACCCACGGAACAGCAACAGCTGGCGGTGATTTTGCAGGATAGCCGGGCGTTGATGACCGAGCTGGACAGGGTGCTCTACAACATGTTCCTGGTACGCGAAAAAGTCAGCGAACTTTCCGCGCGAATCGACTGGTTACATGATGATTTCACGACCGAACTGAACTCTCTGGTGCAGGATTTCACCTGGCAGCAGGGAACGTTGTTGGATCAAATTGAAGCGAAAAATGGTGACGCGGCGTTGTACCTGAAACGCGCCAGGGAGGTGCAAAATGAGCAGCAACAGGTGTACACGCTGGCAAGAATTGAAAACCAGATTGTCGATGATTTACGCGACAGGTTGAATGAACTGAAGTCAGGTAGCGACGACGGCATGCTGGTAGAGAATCATATTCGTTATCTGGAAAATTTGAAGAAAACGGCGGATGAAAATATCCGCACCCTGGACGACTGGCCCAGTACTATCACGTTGCGACAAACCATCGACGAATTGCTGGAAATCGGGATGATGAAAAACAAAATGCCCGATACGATGCGCGATTACGTCGCGGCGCAAAAAGCGCTGGTTGATGCCAGTCATGCCAGAGAAGCTACGCTTGGTCGTTTTCGAACATTGCTTGAGGCTCAGTTGGGAAGTAGTCATCAGCAAATGCAGATGTTTAACCAGCGACTGGAGCAGATTGTTCGCGTCAGCGGTGGGCTTATTCTGCTGGCGACGCTATTGGCGCTGCTTCTTGCCTGGGGGCTCAACCACTACTTTATCCGTTCACGGTTGGTGAAGCGTTTTACCGCGCTCAACCAGGCCGTGGTGCAAATTGGTCTTGGCAGAACCGATGCCTCGATCCCGGTTTATGGTCGTGATGAGCTAGGGCGCATTGCGGGGTTACTGCGCCATACGCTGGGTCAGCTCAATACGCAAAAAAGTCAGCTTGAGCAGGAAGTGGCAGAGCGTAAGGAGATTGAAGCCGATCTGCGAGCGACCCAGGGCGAATTGATTCAGACGGCGAAACTGGCGGTGGTTGGACAGACCATGACCACGCTGGCCCACGAAATCAATCAACCACTGAATGCCTTGTCGATGTATCTGTTTACTGCGGGCAGGGCAATTGAACAGGAGCAGTTGGCGCAGGCCAGAAGCACGTTAACCAAAGCTGAAGGACTCATTACCCGTATCGATGCCATTATCCGCTCATTGCGACAGTTTGCGCGCCGGGCCGAGCCGGGGGCACCACTGCATCCGGTCGATTTACGACAAACCTTCAGCGCGGCCTGGGAGCTATTGTCTATGCGGCATAAACCGCAGCAGGGTACGCTTTCGCTGCCGGTTGAGCGCGTGTGGGTTACGGGCGATGAAGTGAGAATTCAGCAAGTTCTGGTAAACATACTGGCAAATGCGTTGGATGCCTGCCCGGTTGCCGCGAAGATTGACGTTCACTGGCAGGTCGAGGGTAGTACGGTGTGTGTCTTTGTCAGCGATAATGGCCCCGGCTGGCCTGGTGCACTGCTGCCGTCGCTATTAAAACCGTTTACCACCAGTAAGGATGTTGGTCTCGGTATTGGGCTATCAATTTGTGTCTCGTTAATGACGCAGATGAACGGCGAGCTACGCCTGGCGTCAACGCTGGGGCGCAATGCCTGCGTGGTACTGCAATTCAACCTGACGGATGTAGAAGATGTTGAGTGATGAATATTCTGTTCTGCTGATTGATGATGATGCCGATGTCCTTGATGCTTACACCTTGTTGCTTGAGCAGGCAGGCTATCGGGTATGCGCGTGCAATAACCCCTATGATGCCCGAAATTGGCTACAGGCTGACTGGCCCGGTATCGTCCTGAGTGACGTGTGTATGCCCGGCTGTAACGGTATCGAACTGATGGCTCTTTTTCATCAGGATGATAACCAACTGCCGATCCTGCTGATTACCGGTCATGGCGATGTGCCGATGGCGGTGGATGCGGTGAAAAAAGGGGCATGGGATTTTCTGCAAAAGCCGGTCGATCCCGGCAAGCTGCTGTTGCAGGTTGCAGAGGCGTTGCAGCAGCGAAAATCTGTGATTGCCCGTCGTCATTACTGCCAACAAAAGCTGCAGGTTGAGCTGGTTGGCTACAGCGACTGGATAAATCAGTACCGTCAACGCCTGCAGCAACTGGCAGAAACGGATCTTGCCGTCTGGTTTTATGGGGAGCCGGGGACGGGACGCATGACGGGAGCCCGTTATCTGCATCAACTGGGACGTAGCGCCCAGGGGCCGCTTATTCGCGCAGAGCTCACCATCGGGAACACCGCTCAGCTCGATGAGCTGATTGCACAAGCGCAAGGCGGGACGCTGGTATTAAGCCATATAGCGTGTTTGACGCGCGAGCAGCAGCAGCAGTTGGTTCACCTGCAAAGCCAGGAGCGGCGTCCTTTTCGGTTAATTGGTATTGGTACGACATCGCTGGTGGAGCTGGCGGCAACAAACCAGATCGTGGCCGAACTGTATTACTGTTTCGCCATGACGCAAATCGCCTGCCAGCCGCTATCCCTGCGCCCGGACGATATTGAGCCGCTTTTTCGCCATTACCTGCAAAAAGCCTGCCTGCGTCTGAACCACCCCATTCCGGAGGTCGACGGGGAATTGCTGAAAGGGATGCGACGTCGTGTATGGCTGAGCAATGTGCGAGAGCTGGCAAACGCCGCAGAGCTTTTTGCCGTTGGGTTGCTGCCATTGGCGGAAACCGCCAATCCGCAGTTGCATATGCCGGAACCGACACCGTTAGATCGCCGGGTTGAAGAGTATGAGCGGCAAATCATTACCGAAGCGCTAAATATTCATCAAGGGCGTATTAATGAAGTGGCAGAATATCTGCAAGTTCCGCGCAAAAAGCTGTATTTGCGGATGAGAAAATACGGGCTAAGCAAAGAGCATTATAAGTTCTAGAGAGAGGAGGCGCGGTTATGATAAGGGTAATTGAATGAACATCTGAGTCGTCACCTCATTATTAGAAAAAATGCCGGACTTATTATCCGGCATTTTCCATTTACCACATTAAATCGTCAGGTACGACGAAATCAGCGTACGGATCGTCTTCGTCTTTCGCTTCCTGGCTCAGCTCACAATTTAAGACGATGTAGCTGTCGTCACGTTGTGCAATTTTATCGGCAACGACGGCCGGGATAATAGCATATTCGCTGTCACGGTCGCTTTCGGCGGTCAGCCGGGCAATAGCCAGACGCCCTTTAATCAATTGCGCCTGTGTCAGCTTATCCACGTAGATTTTTTTTATCAGATTATTATCGGTGAAGTTATACCCAATATCACCTTTAGAAATGGTGATTTTGTTCATTTCAATAAGCTGCTTAATCTGCGCTTTGTATTCTTTCGACAGCGTCGCTTGTTTCTGTTGATCGCTTAACTGCTTATCCCGTTCAATTTGTGCTTTTTTATTCTCTTCAACCGCTTCTCTGGCTTCACGGGCCTGAACGCGCGATTTTTTCGCTGTTCTCTGTACTTTCGCCATTTTTTTGCTGGAGACTAAGCCAGCTTTCAGCATCTGCTCTTGTAGGGTGAGTTTTGTCATTTTGGTGTCTGATCCAATAAAATCGTTGTCAGGATTATAACCTTAACGTCCGATGGGATGCCAGAATACGGGGTTTTACCAAACTGGTTTGGCTTCTGTCTGTTACCGCGAAATGTTCAGGCGCTAAACGGCGTATCTCCGGGCTGAACATGCTGATACCAGGCCATCAGCTCAGTCGTGCCGGGCTCGCCCTCAGCAGGCGCCCAGGCCGCAACGTCTTGTTCGGCCACGGGTTGATAACCACCGTGTTTAACTTCAAAAATAACGCCCCCCTTATCCAGGGACAAGACGGCGTGCCAGGTACCGGCATCCATCTCCAGCGCCATACAGTCCTCTCCTAACACAACACGCCGCGTGACGACGCCGGCCTCATCAAAATTCAATACCACAAAGCGCCCGCTGAGAGGTAATAACAGCTCAAAGGTATGCGGGTGGCGATGAGGGCGGACATAGGTTCCTGGTTCCATCGCAATCGCCAGACGCTGAACGGGATCGCTTAGTTGCGGATGAAAATTACGATGTGCGCGCAAGCGAGGAGAATGGGCTGCTGCTTCACTTTGTTGTTGCAGATCGCTGAAGGTTATTTGTTTCATGTTAGCCGCCAGAAAGGAGTCCAGTGTCAGTCAGTCTGTTTGGATTGTGCAAAGCAGTGTATGTGAAGGCGATATTGGTAGGGAAGGCATTCATACCCAATAATCATAACAGACTATAATTTGCCAGCCGTACTGAAAACGGTAACAACTTACCCTGAGGACCATCCTATGGAAACCTATCTACAAACCGTGAAGGACGAGTGGGTACAGTTGATTAATGAGACGGACCCATACGTCCATCAGCTTGCAGCACAACTGGCACACGTTCATGCGCCGGTGCTGATCGCAGAGTTTTACCGCGTTGTATTGGCCGACCCTAATGCCGCGGAGTTTTTAACCACCGAGCAGGTAGAAAGGCAGCTACAAGAAGCATTACGTCGTTGGCTTATCGATGTGCTTTCCTGCCAGGTAGAACAGGTTGAAGAACAGATGCGTGCCCAGCAGCGTGCCGCGGATGTTCACGCTCGCATCGGGATCTCTGTTGATCTGGTTGAAATGGGCTTCAGAGTACTAAAAAAATTACTGCTGCCGCTGATTAATACCAGCCCGCACACTTCTGAAATCAAACTCAACATTTACCACTACGCCATCAACAGTATCGATCTGGCGATGGAGGTTATGTCACGAGCGTATGTCTTCAGTGAGAATAATGCGGCTAAAGAGGACGAAAACTATCGCATCTTCTCACTGATGGAGAACGCAGAAGAGGAAAAGGAACGGCAGACTAACGCGTTACTGACGTGGGAAATGACGCTGCTTTATAAAGTCATGTTTGACTCCAGCATCGGGAATAGCAGCCCGCTTGGTCAATCCGATTTCGGATTGTGGTTTAGCCATAAGGGACGTCATTACTTCAGTGGGATTGCTGAGGCAGGACATATATCCCGCCTGATCCAGGATTTTGATGACATTTTTAAAGATATCCGCATCTCTGACGATGCCCTCGCCAGTAAACCGCGACGGGTTAAGTTTTTGCAGCAAACACGGAACATACTCTCGCAAATCGTCACTTTACTGCGCGAACTGTTTGATGAAGTCTCGCGACATGAGGTGGGGATGGACGTGTTGACGCGCTTGCTGAACCGTCGTTTTCTGCCAACCATTTTTAAACGCGAAATCATTCACGCCAGTCGAAGCGGGATACCGCTTTCGACGCTGCTGATTGATGTCGACAAATTTAAGCAGATCAACGATACGTGGGGACATAACACCGGAGATGAGATCCTGCGTAAAGTCGCCGGTGCGTTTTATGACAATGTGCGTACCTGCGACTATGTTTTTCGTTATGGCGGCGATGAGTTCCTCATCATCCTGACCGAAATCAACGTGGCTGACACTCTGCGCATTGCAGAGCGGATCCGCAAAGGCGTGGAAAGAATTAAGGTGAACTCTCCGACAGGCGAACCCATTTTACTTTCTCTTTCAATCGGTGCAGCGATGTTTAATGGACATCCCGATTATGAGCGTCTTATCCAGGCGGCTGATGAAGCGCTGTATGGCGCAAAACGCCGGGGGAGAAACTGTGTGGAGCTATGGCAAGTACCGTGATGGTGAAATAAAACGCAGCGTTGCGTGATAGATGTGATGGTGTCCCCAGGAGTGGTTCAATGTGCCGCTAACAACAGCGATTGCAGTTGTTGAGCACATCCTTGATGGTACGATCTCTCAATATCGGATGGATAATACGACCGGGAGGATTGTTGCGAAGAAGGCGATTTAGCTTCGAGGACCACTTTAAGCTGCTGAGAACTCTGTGCTGGTGCATAGAGATCTTTTTTAGTGGTCGTTGTGTTACCCGAAACCACCATTCGGATTACTCAGCCTGCTAGATTCTGTTTTCTGGATTGAATTCTAACACTCATTTTTTTCATTATTAGTGCATTCATAATGGACTTATCCACCACGCCGTTGAGTATCGTGTCTACTTGAACGACCGGAACCAATGAAACAGCCTGAGATTCCCAGCGCATTGTGGCAGGGGCGGCACCGATGCTGCGTGCAAGATAATAACGAGTGCCGTCCACATTCATCACTGGATTACCAGACTCCAGCTGAATTTGCAGCAGGCTGGCGAAACGGGAAATATGAAGAAAAAACCAACCGACATTATTAACTGAAGGTTGTATCTAATCCAGGGGGTAGGTCAAAATGGCTGGAAACCCGCGCAGAAAATGACGCGGTGAACGAGGTCGGTTTCTTCGGTAATCAGAACACTGTCGGTAAGCTCACCATGCCGAAATGGCGTCATACGGTGGATAAACTATAACGTATTTTCTTGCGTAGGGATGCTGAACGGGCACAGTAAGAGAGGCTGGAATGAAGTCTGTTAACGATAAAGTATTAAAACTCGCTTTTCAGGGAGAATGGGAAACTATTTTGCCCATTTTTCGTGATTATCCTCATCTGGTCAATCTTCCCAGTGAACCTAAAGGCTACACCCCGTTGCATCAGGCTGCATGGCATGGGGCCAATTTGTCGGTGATAGGGGAACTGTTATCTCTTGGAGCCGACAGAAGTGCGACAACGAACACTAAGCGACAGACGGCTTATGACATCGTGGTCGAAAAGCACAAGAGACCTGAACTGGAGTATCTTCTTTTCCCACAAAAAGCGACTCTCGCGCAAATCATCAGAAAAGTTGTTACCAATGAACGGCAATTATTCACTGATTATGATGGCAACCAAATTTTGGTCGATAAAATGATTTCAGCTTTTGGTGCTGAGTCATGTCCTGATGACCTTAGCGAACTGGATACCAGGCTAAATCACCTCTTTTTTGCGTTGACGGGTAAAGCGATATCAACGGCTGAAGCCATTTACTTTGATGTAGCTGACGGTTTTACATTCACGGTAGAGGCTGATTTTTTCAGGCTGATATTTTTCCCGTTGGTGCATAAGATTGCGGCAAAAAAGATTAGCATTCCGGAACGCGAATGGGCCGTTGTATCAGACTTGTTTGACCCGGCCCCATCTCAATGGGGATCGCGTGGGAGCCTCTTCTTATGGCTGGAGATGCGCAAGGCATTATGTCAGGTGAGTATCCCGGAAGATGAAGACGAGTTGGCAAATATCATTGCGGCGGCATTTCAGGCATTGACTGGAAGATCATTAATTCATCGGGTAGGGGAAGATGAGTTTTTTGTAAAACGGTTTAGCCGTGGCGGTGGATCTTCAGGCTATGTTTCCTCCTTGTATTGGCTGAATAATTTCATCCCCCAGTTGCAAAAAAGACTGGCCTGGATGCAGGCGGTTTGGTTGACCTCACCTCGTGAGGCTTAGTGCTTTTTTTATTAAGTGCTGAAAGTTGGTTTTGTTGTTTTAGATGTAGATGGTTATCTCATCGCTGCAAATTTGCAGCATTTACTGATTTTTTGAATCGTTTGAGAGAAAATTATGAACACAGCAGAATTAGGGCAGTTAGCGGTATTGCACAAATTAACCAGCCTTGGGGCCAGAAATGTTGTCGTTCAAAAGGAAGGCAACAAGTCATTCATCCTATTTGAGGCCCCCAACGGTAAAACGTGCAAAGTGACGACTCGATCGAAAAAAGTGGGAACATGGCAAACCACAACCAACTATGCTGCCCAGTGTACTCTTGATAAAAAAAATAATGAGTTTTGGGTTTTTATCGATCTTGGTCGAGAGCCGAATACTTTCTATGTCACGCCGCTGTCGTGGATCAGGAATGATATTTATGAGGCTCATGTGGAGTATCTGGATAAACACGGTGGGCACCGTGCGCAGAATGATAAGTCGACTCATCATTCTATTTCAGTAAAACGTATCGCTGGCTGGAAAAATGCTTGGGGAGAAATGGGCTTGAGTGACTCTGTGAATACCTCGGTATAACCTGAAAGGTTACGTTGAGCTGAATCGCCACGGATAATCTAGACACTTCCGAGCCGTTGATAATACTGGTTTTCATATTCTGTCGGTGACATCAGATTGCTCGAACCATGCCGACGCTTACTGTTATAAAACATTTCGATGTAATCAAAAATATCGCTGCGGGCTTCTTCCCGCGTTCCGTAGATCTTTTTCTTTATCCGCTCGCGTTTCAGTAACTGGAAAAAGCTTTCTGCAACCGCGTTATCGTAATAGTTGCCACGACGGCTCATACTCCCTTCCAGGCCGTGTGATTTCAGGAATAACTGCCACTCATGACTTGTGTACTGACTGCCTTGGTCCGAGTGAACCAGCACCTTTCTTTGCGGATTACGCCGCCATACAGCCATCAGCAGTGCGTTCAGGACAATGTCCTTTGTCATCCGGGATTGCATTGACCAGCCGATAATTTTGCGTGAGAACAGGTCAACAACCACGGCCAGATACAGCCAGCCCTCGTGGGTCCTGATGTAGGTGATGTCCGTTACCAAACGCTCATCCGGAGCATCCGGATTGAACTGTCGCTGGAGCCGGCGGATCTCGGCCTGTGCATCTGACTGTTCTTTATTAGTGGATGAGTCCGGCCCGGATTTCTTTAGCCATGCATAAAGACTGTGGGTGGTGATATCGAGACGTGTTGCGACACTAGAAACCGAATGGCCACGATCAACAACCTGCTTAACGGCTTCAATTTTAAACTCTTCAGGATAACGCTTACTGCTCATATGCACCTCTCTTTAAGCCATTTTAAATGACTATGAGGTGTCTGTTAAACCTGTGGCGATTCAACTGGCACATAAAGGTACAGCCCGTTGCTGTCGAGCAGTCGGTATGGTTTATCTTTCGGCTTTGCCGCGTCGATCTGCTTGATGGTTAGCATGGGTAAAATTCCGGTGGGTAAAATTATTTACTCGTTTTTTACCCGCCGAAGTATGCGGCTGTCAACGTTCTATTGCGAACTATGGCGAACTTATATTTTATTGAGAGCATGTTGTGTAAGGGATTTTGCGAACTACTGCGGAGAGTGGCGAACTGTGAAATGGTGTCCCTGCAGGAAACGCCTTTAATGATAACTAATTGATATTTAATTTGTTTTTATGGCGAAGGCTTTATTTGTACCCGTATTTATACCCGTTTTGTGAGATTCCCTTTTTGAGAATCACATACAGAAAGGGGAGGGCAAGATTAGCTGGCAAAGTTTAAGGCAAACCCGCCAGCCAGGGAAAAGCTGTTAGATCGTGGTGTAGTGATAACGACACGCGACGATATACAGATCGCCTTGCTCAACGTAATACACCAGGCGATGTTCTTTTGTGATGCGACGTGACCAGAGGGGCTTACGGTGCTTTAGCGCCTCCGGCTTCCCTATCCCCTTGAAGGGGCTTTCCTTAGCCGATTTGATTAACTCCATTACCTTGTTATGCGTCTTTGGGTCATTCTCGGCCCAGTACTGAAGATCGCTTTTTGCCTGCGGGGATATCCTGACTTTCATTAAATGTCCAGTTCCTCATAATCGCCGCGTTCGAGCGATGCAAGGCTGGCTTCAATGTGTGCCGCGTTCGCCGGGTTACTGAACAGGTGCAACGTTTCCTGAATCGATGCGAACTCCTCCGCGTCGATCATTACCACGCTTTTAGCACCCTTACGCGTAACCAGGATTGGCGCACGATCATCATTAGCCTGCTGCATCAGGTCAGCTAAATGCTGTCGAGCATCGGTGTAGTTTACGTGTTGCATGACTTCTCCAGGGTGTCGAGACTTGATGGTTCAATCATGGCATACGTACAACTACTTGTACATGTGATTTTATGTTACTTATTTAGTTGTGATCGAACTATTATCAAATAGCGACAAGTGCTGTGTGGTGCAAAGCTGATTGGCGTTGCTCGTCACTTATGTTTTTTGTTGATCGTCTGGTATGTTCTACCGTGGTGCAATGCCTGATAATGCCTAACGTTTTCTGGTATGACAATTCAAGAGCAAATCTATCAGTCATATCCCGTAGGTAAAACAAACAGGAAACACCCACAACTGTACGATGTGTACTGCTATTGCTCTAATGTGGAGTGCGGTCACTTTTTTGTGATGAATGTTGCTTTCTCCCATTCCGTTAGTCCAAGCGCGCTGAACGGGCAGGGGAGGGTTAAAGAGCTAATTGATGCAATTCCACCCGAGGAACGGGAAAAGGCTTTAAAGTTGCTGCTGGCTGCGCAAAAGAATGGGTAAAGTATGCGTCGGGAATGGCCGATCCGTTCCCGGAACCTGAACACAGGATTTCAGTTTATACGGACATAAAATTATTATTTTTCAACTTGTTATGTTTTTCATG
>NZ_JANEWL010000085.1:0-21988 GCF_028069815.1 Citrobacter sp. Awk 2 | reverse complement strand
GTTTTATTAGTGCCATTATTTTGTAATAGTGAAATTGATTAATAACATTAATCATCATTTCTGGGCAGATCGCTGTGGGAGGAATGAGATTTGACCGGCCTCTGCCGACATAACTTTACAGGGTAAAGGTTGCCAAAACCTCGCCAGTGGCTAAGATAACTCGCGTCAATCAGTGAGGGTATAATGGCGAAACGTCAACGGATGGGATGGTGGTTCCTCTGCCTGGCATGTGTTGTGGTGATGGTATGCACCGCGCAACGCATGGCGGGTCTGCACGCCTTGCAGATGAACACCGCGACCACTGCTGTTGTCGCGAGCGCCCAGGCCGATACCGATGAAGCTTCGCCCGTTACGCCGTGTGAACTGAGCGCAAAATCGTTGCTGGCTGCACCGCCAGTATTGTTTGAAGGCGCGATCCTGGTGCTATGTTTGCTCATGTCGCTGTTGGCACCTGTGCGGGCATTTCGCCTACCTTTTTTCCCTCCGCGCGTTATCTCGCCGCCCACACTTAGGGTTCATCTCCGATTTTGTGTCTTCCGTGAATGACAGCGCAGCCGTTGCTGACTGTTAGATAATTATTCACGGAGAAAAAATATGAAGACTGTTTTCAGGCAGGCGCTGCTCTGCCTGTTATTGCTATGGCTGCCTGTATCCTGGGCGGCTGATATCGGCTGGCTGCGTTCACCCGATAACAATCACGCCAGTGTACGGTTACGTGCCGATACAGCCGCAGGCGGTGAAACCCGACTGCTGCTCGATGTTAAACTGGAGGATGGCTGGAAAACCTACTGGCGATCGCCGGGTGAGGGCGGTGTAGCACCGTCCATCGTCTGGAAAGATAAAATGCCTGCTGTTGATTGGTACTGGCCGACACCCGCGCGTTTTGAGGTCGCCAATATCACCACCCAGGGATATCACGATAATGTCACCTTCCCGATGGTCGTACGTGGCACAACGCCAACCACCCTTAACGGTGTGCTGACCCTATCAACCTGCAGCAATGTCTGCCTGTTAACAGATTTTCCCTTTTCCGTGACGCCGAGCGTTCAGGACCCGTCTTTTGCTCATGACTATGCGCAAGCGATGGGGCAGGTACCTCTGGCCAGCGGCCTGACCGATGCGCTTAGTGCCGGGGCGCGAGCCGGAGAACTGGTGGTTGAGGCGCGTCGTACGGGGGGCTGGTCTGCACCAGGCCTGTACCTGGACACCGTTGATGATGCGGATTTTGGTATGCCGCAAATCCGCGTAGAGGGCGAAACACTATGGGCAACGGTTCCGGTTCATGACAGCTGGGGGGAAGGGGCGCCGAATCTTCGGGGTAAGCAACTGACACTGGTTCTGGCTGATAACGGCGTTGCACAGGAAAGTCGTCTTGCCATTGGCGATGCACCAGTGGTGCAGCATGCAGCGATCCCGCTGTGGCAGGTGGTGCTGATGGCGCTGTCAGGCGGGTTGATCCTTAACTTAATGCCCTGCGTGCTTCCGGTGCTGGGCATGAAGCTGGGCTCGATTTTACTGGTTGAGGAGAAAAGCCGTCTTCAGGTTCGCCGCCAATTTCTGGCATCGGTGGCTGGCATCCTGGTCTCTTTTATGGCCCTTGCGCTGCTGATGACGGTGCTGCGCCTGACCAATCAGGCGCTTGGTTGGGGGATCCAGTTCCAGAGTCCGTGGTTTATCGGTTTTATGATGCTGGTGATGCTGACGTTCAGCGCCAGCCTGTTTGGGCTGTTTGAATTCCGCCTTCCTTCAGCAATGACCACCATACTGGCAACTCGCGGCGGTAACGGCTTGTCAGGGCATTTCTGGCAAGGCGCGTTTGCGACGTTGCTTGCCACACCGTGCAGTGCGCCGTTCCTGGGGACGGCAGTGGCGGTGGCGTTGACCGCCTCGCTTCCGACGCTATGGGGGCTGTTCCTTGCGCTCGGGCTGGGGATGAGTTTGCCATGGTTGCTGGTGGCGCTGCGTCCAGGTCTGGCGCTGCGTCTGCCGCGTCCGGGGCGTTGGATGAATATCTTGCGGCGTCTTCTCGGCGTGATGATGCTTGGTTCGGCTATCTGGCTGGCAACATTGCTGCTCCCGCATCTGGGGTTCGCAAGCCAAAGTACAGCCAAAGAGAGTGTGAACTGGCAACCGCTGAGCGAGCAGGCCATCGAAGAGGCACTGGCCCAGCACAAGCGCGTATTTGTAGATGTAACGGCAGACTGGTGTATTACCTGTAAAGTTAATAAATACAATGTACTACAAAAAGAAGATGTCCAGTCGGCACTGCAACAACCCGATGTGGTAGCCCTGCGGGGTGACTGGACACTGCCCTCTGAAGCGATTACCGAATTCCTGAAAAAACGCGGCCAGGTCGCTGTGCCGTTCAACCAAATTTATGGCCCCGGTTTGCCGCAAGGCCAGGCGTTGCCGACGTTGTTAACCCGCGATGCGGTGCTAAATACACTGGCCGGTGCCAAAGGAGTAACCCCATGAAAATGATGATTATCCTGCTGTTAACCCTGTTTTCTGCCGTCAGCGTGGCGAAAGAACCTGCGCCATTTACACCTGAGCAGGAGAAGCAAATTGAAGCGCTGATTCAGGAAGCGCTGTTTAACGATCCCAATAGCCCGCGTATTGGTGCCAGGCAGGCTAAACTGACGCTGATAAATTTCACCGATTACAACTGCCCATATTGCAAGCAGTTGGATCCGATGCTGGAAAAAATTGTACAGAAATATCCTGATGTGGCGGTGGTGATTAAACCGCTGCCGTTTAAAGGGGAAAGTTCGGTTCTGTCGGCGCGAACCGCGCTGACGACCTGGCGTGAGCACCCGCAGCAGTTTCTGGCGTTACATGAGAAACTGATGCAGAAGAAGGGCTACCACACGGCAGTGAGTATTAAACAGGCACAGGAGAAAGCCGCTGCCAGCCCTGTGACGCTGGATGCACAAAGTGAAGAGACGCTGAGCACCAACCTGCAACTGGCACGTCTGGTTGGTGTGCGGGGCACACCTGCAACGATTATTGGCGATGAGCTGATCCCGGGTGCAGTACCGTGGGAAACACTGGAAGAGGTGGTCAAAGAAAAACTGGCGGCCGCAAATGGTCAGTAAACTGCGCCGCTGGCTGCGCGAAGGACTGATCTTACTGGTGTTATTCGCCGGGGCGATGTTGTTGATGGATGCCTGGCGAGCGCCCCAGCTTCCCGCAGCGTTTGACAGCACACCTTTGCAGACGCTGGATGGTGAAAACGTTACGCTGGCCGCGCTCAGCAAAGAGGAGCCAGTGCTGATCTATTTCTGGGCGAGCTGGTGCGGCGTGTGTCGGTTCACGACACCGGAAGTCGCCAGACTGCACTCAGAAGGCGAGAATGTGATAACCATTGCGCTGCGCTCCGGTAATGAGGCGGAGGTAACGCGCTGGCTGGCGCGTAAAGGCGTAGACTTTCCTGTCATCAACGATGCCGACGGGGCCATCTCCCGCAGTTGGGACATCAGCGTCACGCCAACGCTGGTCGTGATGTCGCACGGTCGCGTGGTATCGACAACCAGCGGCTGGACCAGTTACTGGGGAATGAAGTTACGCCTCTGGTGGGCAAAAACTGTCTGATTCTGATGCCGGGGAAACCCGGCATTTTTTCTGCCGCAGCACACCAGGAGGGCATATTTCGTTTCCCGACGAAGCAAACCTGGCGATTGACGTCCAGAATAGGTCATCCTCTTTTTTCCTGGAACGTACATGATGGCAACTTCTTTCGCGCTCGACCCCTCCCTGGTGATAATGATTGCCGCAACCTTTGTGCTGGCAGGGATGGTGAAAGGCGTAACGGGCATGGGCTTGCCCACGGTGGCGATGGGGATACTCGGATCGCTTATTTCTCCGGTCGCGGCGGCGGCGATGCTGCTGTTACCCTCTCTGATTAGCAATCTGTTTCAGTTTGGCGGTGGTGGTAATACCGGCCGATTGCTGCAACGATTGTGGCCTATGCTGCTGGCGGTGGTGATTGCCACTTTGCTTGCCAGTGTCTGGATCACCGGGGGCGACACAACCCGGACCCAGTTTGCGCTTGGCATGGCACTGGTGGCCTATGCCATCTGGACGCTGGCGGGGAAAAAAATTACCGTGGATCCGCAGCGTGAAAAACCCTTTTCCCTTGTCATTGGATTGGTGACCGGTTTATTGACGGGGGGAACAGGGGTATTTGTCATGCCCGCCGTGCCATGGATCCAGTCTTTGGGCTTTGAAAAGGATGAATTGGTGCAGGCGCTTGGCATTTCGTTCACGTTTTCGACGCTGGCGTTAGCACTGGGCTTGTGGTGGCACAATGCGTTACCTGTTCAGTCCCTGAGTTTATCGGCTTTTGCCATTCTTCCTGCGCTACTGGGACAGTGGGTAGGGACTCGTGTGCGACGAGTGATTTCACCTGTGGTGTTTAAACGCTGTTTTCTGTTTTGTCTGGTGGGGTTGGGCGTGGAGATGATGCTGCGCGCCGCGTAAGTCTCGCTGTGACTTTACGCCCGTTTCATGCCATCGTTAATTCAGAGGGTTAACGCCAAAGGAGGTGCTATGGCATCGGTGATACTGCACGAAGAAGAGGGTGAACTGGAGTCGCAAATGGCGCTTACTGCGGCAGTGATGGCGGATAAATCGCGTTCGCGTATGTTGTGTGCGTTGATGGATGGGCGCGCCTGGACCGCTACTGAACTTAGCGCGGTGGCGGACGTGTCAGCCTCGACGGCCAGCGCACATCTGGCGCGTCTGTGCGAACAACGATTTGTTGTGGCGTTAGCCCAGGGACGACACCGTTATTTTCGCCTGGCAAGTGCGGAGATAGCCGGCCTCCTGGAACGCCTGATGGGTGTGGCATGGTCTGCATCAACGTCGCGAAAAATCACCACCCCAATACACCTGCGGCATGCGCGAACCTGCTATGACCACCTTGCCGGCGAAGTGGCCGTGAGGCTTTTTGATACTCTGGTTGCCCGGCAATGGTTAACAGCGGATGGCGAAACGCTGACCGCTCTGGGGCAGGAAAAACTGGCAGAAATGGGGATTGTCCTTTGTGCCGGTGTGACCCGACGAAAGATAAGCTGCGGCTGTCTGGACTGGAGTGAGCGACGTTATCATCCGGGCGGCGTGCTCGGTGCCACGTTGCTGAGCTGGTTTAGCGAACAGAAGTGGATTAAAACGCAGACAGGTAGCCGGCACGTCACCTTTACCCCACTAGGAGTGCGCAAACTTCAGACGGAATTTGGCATCCAAACGACACGGTAGATCCCTCATTTTTGCGAAAGCGTTCCCGGAAAAATGTCATATATCTGTCACACTCTGTGGTGATTGATAACAACAAGAGGTCGTAGGGATGAACAAATCGTTAATCGCCGCCGCCGTGGCGGGGGCTGTATTGCTGTCAACGGCTGCACAGGCACAGACGGCACCGGAAGGTTATCAGCTTCAGCAAGTATTGATGATGAGCCGGCATAACTTACGTGCACCTTTAGCCAATAATGGCAGCGTTCTCGAGCAGTCTACCCCCAAACAGTGGCCGGAGTGGGATGTCCCGGGCGGACAACTCACCACGAAGGGCGGCGTGCTGGAAATTTATATGGGCCATTACATGCGTGAATGGCTGGCAGAACAGGGCATGGTGAAATCCGGTGAATGTCCGGCACCGGGCACGGTTTACACCTATGCTAACAGCCTGCAGCGGACAGTAGCGACGGCGCAGTTTTTTGTCACGGGGGCTTTCCCGGGGTGTGACGTTCCGGTCCATCATCAGGAAAAAATGGGTACCATGGACCCCACTTTTAACCCGGTGATCACTGATGATTCTGCAACATTCAGTCAGCAGGCTGTTCAGGCGATGGAGAAAGAGCGCAGCCAGATGCAGCTCGACGAAAGTTACCAACTGCTTGAGCAAATCACAAACTACAAAGACTCGCCGTCCTGCAAAGAAAAACAGCAGTGTTCCCTGACTGATGCGAAAGACACATTCAGTGCGAAGTACCAGCAAGAGCCTGGTGTTTCCGGGCCACTGAAGGTGGGGAATTCGCTGGTTGATGCCTTCACCTTGCAATATTACGAGGGCTTCCCGATGGACAAGGTCGCCTGGGGGGAGATCAAATCTGATCAACAGTGGAAGATACTGTCGAAGCTGAAAAATGGTTATCAGGACAGCCTGTTCACCTCTGCGGAAGTGGCGAAAAATGTCGCCAAACCATTGGTCAAATATATCGACAATGCGTTGGTGACTGAACGGGCGAAAGCGCCAAAAATTACGGTGCTGGTGGGACATGACTCGAACATTGCTTCATTGCTTACGGCACTGGATTTTAAACCGTACCAGCTCCATGACCAGAACGAACGCACGCCGATTGGCGGTAAAATTGTCTTCCAGCGCTGGCATGACAGCAACACTGATCGCGATCTGATGAAAATTGAGTATGTGTATCAGAGTGCGCAGCAGTTGCGTAATGCAGACGTTCTGACGCTCAAATCCCCGGCGCAGCGCGTAACGCTGGAACTGAAAGGCTGTCCGATTGATGCCAATGGCTTTTGCCCTGTTGATAAATTCGATAGCGTACTGAATGAGGCTGCGAAGTAAGCAAAGAAAACTCCCCCGTGCAAACGGGGGAGTCAGAATGCTAAACGTTTTTGCGTTCGATAGTCTGTTCACCCCAAAAGAGTGAATCTTTGTCAGTTTTCTCAAAGGCTTTGATCAGTACCTCATCGCTACCTTCTTCCCAAATTTTTTCCGCCATTTTCTCGTCATAGTGGGCGACTTCAAAAATGGCTTCGGCTATTTCTGGCGATGTGTTGCGCAGACTTGCCCATTCGCCGACGCGATGGGCTTTCGCTTCTTGAGTTGGCATTCGAATCCTCCTGTTGAAGATTAGCCGTTGAGTTTTACTGCCAGACCTGCGACATATTCACCCTGATAGCGGGCGATAGATAACTCTTCCTGACTTGGCTGTCGGGAGCCGTCACCCCCGGCAATGGTAGTTGCGCCGTACGGCGTACCGCCACGAACTTGTGAGACATCAAACAGTTCTTGCGCCGCATAACCGATGGGAACAATCACCATCCCGTGGTGGGCAAGCGTTGTCCAGGTTGATGTAATGGTTTGTTCCTGACCGCCGCCAGTTCCTGTTGAGCTGAATACGCTGGCGAGTTTGCCGTAAAGGCCGCCAGATGCCCACAGTCCGCCGGTCTGATCCAGGAAGGTACGCATCTGACCCGACATGTTGCCAAAGCGCGTGGGAGTACCAAAAATGATGGCGTCGTAATCAGCCAGTTCCTGCGGGGTTGCGACTGGTGCGTTTTGTGTTTTACCGCCTGCTTTCAGGAAGATTTCAGGCTGCATTGTCTCTGGCACACGCTTAATAATGACTTCCGCGCCATCTACCTTATTTGCGCCTTCTGCGACTGCATGGGCCATGGTTTCAATGTGTCCGTACATGGAATAATAAAGCACCAGAACTTTTGCCATTTTACACTACTCCTCGAGTTAACCGTGTCCGTAGCGATTCGCTACCTCCCTTTAAAGATATGACGTACGGCCAGGAGTGCAAATTTCACAATCACTTCTTTGATTTATAACAATTTTTATAACAACTGTTTTTGTTGCAAAATGATACATTTTTAACCTGACGTAATTTGGTAGCCATAAGAAAGACTTATTGATTTCATTTCGCGATTATTAACATCTTGCGGCCATTCCTGTTGCAGAATATTACAGTTCGCCGGTTATCCGGTTACTCTTCACTATGCTTAATCCCACGCAGTAAAAATCAGGGCACGGCCCATGCGCTGCGTGAGGCATCACTCCTCAGTACCTATGCAATATGATGGCTAATCAATGACGGAGGTCAGTAATGGCAAACCATCGGGGCGGTTCCGGCAACTTTGCGGAAGACCGTGAAAGAGCATCAGAAGCAGGTCGAAAAGGTGGCCAGCACAGCGGGGGCAACTTCAAGAATGACCCGCAACGCGCTTCAGAAGCAGGCAAAAAAGGGGGCAAGAATAGCCACGGCAATAACAAATCGTAATTGTCGGGCTGTCTGTTAGAGATATCGTGACGGCTGAGTGTTCAGAGACAGACGTTACGTCGCCACCGCCGCCGGGTTGTTCCGGCGGTTTTTTTTGTCTGCAAGGTTGAACTGTAACAAAACGCAACGCAGACTAATGACATTCAGCTAATCGGGTGTCTCATGTCATTACTTTCTCGTTATTCCTTCTCTGTTAAACCCCAGGAGGCGATCCTCATTGTGATCACCATGTTCTGGGGCGGAACGTTTTTGGCTGTGCAATATGCTGTCACTCTGAGCGGTCCCTTTTTCTTTGTCGGCGTGCGCTTTGCGACAGCGGCACTGGCGGTGGCGTTGCTGTCATTGCCTACATTGCGTGGGCTGACATGGTTGGAAGTCAAAGCCGGAGTGGCGATTGGCGTAGCGATTGCGCTGGGCTATAGCCTGCAAACCTGGGGATTACAGTCTATTCCCAGCAGTAAGTCGGCATTTATTACTGCGATGTATGTACCACTGGTACCGCTGTTGCAGTGGTTGTGTCTGGGACGAATGCCAGGAGTGATGCCGTGCGTCGGTATTGTGTTGGCCTTTATCGGACTGATATTTCTTGCCGGACCAGATGGCAATTTACTGGCGCTTGGTGAAGGGGAGTGGATCACGCTGGTGGGGGCGGTGGCGATAGCGGCAGAAATTATCCTGATCAGCGCATGGGCTGGAAAAGTGGATGTCCGTCGGGTTACGGTGGTGCAACTGGCAACCGCTTCTGTAGTGGCGTTTATTGCGATGGGGCCCGCAGGTGAGTCGGTTCCTCCCATGTCGACAGGCTTGCTGGTCGTGGCATTAGGATTGGGTATTTTTAGCGCGATTATCCAGGTTACCATGAACTGGGCGCAGCGCAGCGTGTCGCCGACACGCGCAACGGTAATCTATACCGGTGAACCTGTATGGGCGGGGATTTTTGGTCGACTCGCAGGAGAACGCCTTCCGCTGCTAGCTCTGTTGGGGGCGGCATTCATTATCATTGGCGTACTGGTCAGCGAACTGAAGTTTAAAAAGAAGAAAGCCGTCCAGCAGGAGGCTCCCCCCGAGTCGCTTTAATTTAACTTTTCAGAGTGCGATTTGTTATGCTGACGCCCTCAGAACAAGGAGAGGGTGCATGGCTCAAGGCGCAGAGAAAAAAACAGGTAAACGCTCGCAGGCCGTGAGCGCGAAACGCCAGGCTATCTTAACCGCGGCATTAAATATCTTTTCCCAGTATGGGATTCATGGCACGCGTCTGGAGCAGGTTGCGGAACTGGCGGGGGTGTCTAAAACGAATCTGCTTTATTACTACCCTTCTAAAGAGGTGCTCTACATTGCCGTATTACGCCAGATCCTTGATATCTGGCTGGCACCGCTGAAGGCCTTTCGCGAGGACTTTGCACCGCTGGTGGCGATTAAAGAGTACATCCGGCTCAAACTGGAAGTGTCCCGCGATTATCCTCAGGCATCGCGACTGTTTTGTATGGAAATGTTGGCAGGCGCACCTTTGTTGATGACGGAATTAACGGGCGATCTCAAAACGTTAATTGACGAGAAATCCGCATTGATTGCCGGATGGGTCAGGAGTGGAAAACTGGCGCCGGTTGACCCGCATCATCTGATTTTTATGATTTGGGCTTCAACGCAACATTACGCTGACTTTGCCCCACAGGTAGAGGCAGTGACGGGCGCAACGCTGCGTGATGAAGCCTTTTTTAACCAAACGGTGGAGAGCGTACAGCGAATGATTATTGAAGGGATCCGTGTGCGCTAATTGGCGGGGGGTAACGGGCAACTTAAGTCGCCCTCTTCACATTGCAAGAGGGAGGCGAGAAATGCTTCACGCTCGTTGGTTTTGTCCGTTAAACACTGGCTGGTGATCATCGACTGTATGCTGCCACCTTCTGTGCCTGAACTGATCAATGCGCAGTCTGCATCGCGCAGGGTAATCCATGCGACCTGTGCTTTTTTCAGTAAATCACGTTGGGTGGGGGCGGCGCGCTTCAGTGCATTCTGATAAGTCTCATTTAGCTTTGTGTCGGCCGTCTTATACTGCTCAGCGGCGCAGGTATTCATTTCAATCTGGTTGTTTGCGTTTGCGCAGTCATCCGCCAGTGCGTGACTGCTTAGCAGCAGTGCTGCACAGGTCAGTACAATTCGTTTCATGCTTCCCTCTGGCTTAATAAAAAAAGGCCCCGTAACCGGAGCCTTAATTAACCATAACCTTAGCCGATTGTCATCAGGCTGGCGTTCCCACCCGCCGCGGCGGTATTCACGCTCAACGAACGTTCAATATACAGCCTCTCCAGCAGGATATTGCTCTCGCCGCGGGCAAATCCTTGTACCGAAACAATCGCACCTTCCCGTGTTGCTACCGATTCGCACAGTGCGCGTAGCTGGTCAGAATCACCGTGGAAGATAACGGCATCGAACGGCTGCGCGGTGAGGGTGTCTGCTTTGGCAAACTGAATGCGCCCGCAGAGGGCGGCAGGCAGACGTTTTGCCAGTTCGCGATGGAAAGCATCATCTTGCCACAGGATAAGACTGCCAACCGAGGCCACGGCAGCAACCTGCACCAGCGCATCCTGCTCGTTATCGGCCATACACAGCACGCGTTCACGCGGCAACAGCGCCCAGGTATTGCGCTCGCCGGTTGGTCCTGGCAGCAAACGCTGGGTTCCTGCTTGTGCCAGTTCGGCAAACTGCAGGCAGAGCGCATGCAGCGACGGACGATCGATTGCCCATGCGGTGAGTGCTTCCAGCGGTTGAATCAGCGCTGATTTAAGCTGTGCATCGACAGGGTAGTCTGCATCCTGGCGGGCCAGCGTAACGGCCAGTGCATTTTCCGGACGGTTTGCCAGCAAGCGGTACAGATACAGTGGGCCACCGGCTTTGGGTCCGGTTCCTGACAATCCTTCGCCACCAAATGGCTGCACGCCGACTACAGCACCTACCATATTACGGTTAACGTACAAGTTACCAACGTGCGCGGACCCGGTGACCTGCGCGATGGTTTCATCAATACGAGTATGTACGCCAAGCGTCAGGCCGTAACCGGAGGCATTGATTTGCTCAATCAAATTGTCGAGGTTATTACGGGTGTAACGCACGACGTGCAGCACCGGGCCGAATACCTCTTTTTGTAGCTCATCAAAGCTTTCCAGCTCAATCAACGTCGGTGCAATAAAGGTCCCGGTTTGCCATTCACGCGCATCATCGCTGTTCTCACGTACGGCCTGGAATACCGGACGTCCTTTGGCACGCATGGCCTGAATATGACGTTCAATATTGGCTTTGGCTTCTTCATCAATAACTGGCCCAATATCGGTAGTCAGACGGCCTGGGTTACCCATACGACACTCTGCCATCGCGCCGCGCAGCATTTTCAGCGTGTGGTCGGCAATATCATCCTGTAGGCACAGGACGCGCAGTGCCGAGCAACGCTGTCCGGCGCTGTCAAACGCAGAGGCCAGCACGTCCACCACAACCTGTTCCGTTAACGCAGATGAGTCGACGATCATGGCGTTCATCCCGCCCGTTTCAGCGATGAGCGGAATTGGACGACCCTGAGCATCCAGACGAGTAGCAATATTTCGCTGCAACAGCGTGGCGACTTCCGTTGAACCGGTGAACATGACTCCGCGTACACGTTCATCGGAGGTGAGTTGCGCCCCGACGGTTTCCCCTTGGCCTGGCAACAGTTGTACCACGCCTGGCGGTACACCGGCTTCCAGCAAAATAGCGATGCCCTGAGCGGCAATCAGTGGGGTTTGCTCTGCAGGTTTTGCCAGCACGCTGTTTCCTGCTGCCAGCGCAGCCGCAATTTGTCCGCTGAAAATGGCCAGTGGGAAGTTCCATGGGCTGATACAGACCACTGGACCGAGCGGGCGATGCGTTTCGTTGTCGAAATCATCACGAACCTGGCCGGCATAGTAGTGCAGGAAGTCAACGGCTTCGCGTACTTCCGCAATGGCATTGCTGAAGGTTTTCCCCGCTTCACGCACCAGAATGCCAATCAGTTGCTGCATCTGGCCCTCCATCAAAATAGCGGCGCGATGCAGAATGGCGGCACGTTCTTGTGGCGGTGTAGCAAACCAGATAGGGGCATTATTGACGGCGTTCTGTAGCGCCTGCTCCACTTCAGCGTGAGTCGCTTCTCGCACGTAGCCCACAATGTCTTTCGGCTCAGCCGGGTTGACGACCGGCGTCATTTCACCGTCTGCAACCGGATGTTCGAGCATCGGTTTGGCGTGCCATTTTTGCAGCGCGCTGTTGAGCAGGGCAGAAGACAGCGAAGCCAGGCGGTGTTCATTTGCTAAATCCAGCCCTGCGGAGTTTTCGCGGCCTTTTCCATATAGGGAACGTGGGAGTGCAATCTTTGGATGCGGCAGCCCAGCCTGACCTTCCTGCTGCGCCAGTTTCTCGACCGCTTCAACTGGATCGGCGACCAGTTCATCCAGCGGCAGGGTGGTATCCGCAATACGGTTGACGAACGAGGTGTTGGCGCCATTTTCCAGCAGGCGACGAACCAGGTAAGCCAGCAGCGTTTCATGTGTGCCAACGGGGGCATAAATACGGCATGGGCGGTTGAGTTTACCGTCTGCGACTTTGCCGGTGACCTGTTCGTACAACGGTTCACCCATGCCGTGCAGGCACTGGAACTCATACTGGCCCGGATAGTAGTTTTGGCCTGCTAACTGATAAATTGCCGCCAGCGTATGCGCGTTGTGGGTAGCGAACTGCGGGTAGATCAGGTTTGGAACGGCGAGCAATTTCTTCGCGCAAGCCAGATAGGAAACGTCGGTGTACACCTTACGGGTGTAGACCGGATAACCTTCCAGACCGTCCATCTGGGCACGTTTGATTTCACTATCCCAGTACGCACCTTTAACCAGACGGATCATCAGGCGACGGCGGCTACGGGTTGCCAGGTCGATCAGGTAGTCGATGACGTACGGGCAGCGCTTCTGGTAGGCCTGAATAACAAAACCGATCCCGTTCCAGCCTGCCAGTTCGGGCTCAAAGCACAATTTTTCCAGCAGATCGAGGGAGATCTCCAGTCGGTCGGCTTCTTCGGCATCAATATTAATGCCGATGTCATATTGACGTGCCAGCAGGGTCAGCGACTTCAGGCGCGGATAAAGCTCATCCATCACGCGGTCATACTGCGCACGGCTGTAACGTGGGTGCAGTGCAGACAGTTTGATGGAGATCCCCGGGCCTTCATAAATACCGCGCCCGTTTGAGGCTTTACCAATGGCATGGATCGCCTGCTGGTAGGAGACCATATAGGCCTGGGCATCGGCGGCGGTCAGCGCAGCTTCACCCAGCATGTCATAGGAGTAACGGAAGCCTTTCTCTTCCAGTTTACGTGCATTAGCCAGTGCTTCTGCAATGGTTTCTCCGGTGACGAATTGCTCACCCATCAAGCGCATCGCCATGTCGACGCCTTTACGCACCAGCGGTTCACCGCTCTTACCGATGATGCGGTTCAGCGAGCGTGAGAGGCTGGCTTCGTTATGGGTGGAAACCAGACGACCGGTAAACAACAATCCCCACGTTGCAGCGTTAACGAACAGAGACGGGCTGCGTCCGATGTGTGATTGCCAGTTACCGTTGCTGATTTTGTCGCGGATCAGCGCATCGCGGGTGGCTTTGTCGGGAATACGCAGCAGTGCTTCAGCCAGACACATCAGCGCGACGCCTTCCTGTGAGGAAAGGGAGAATTCCTGCAACAGTCCCTGGACCATGCCGGCACGCCCGCTGGCCGTCTTTTGGTTGCGCAGTTTATCTGCCAACTGATAGGCCAGTTTATGGGCCTGCTCTGCGATAGGTTGCGGGAGACGAGCCTGCTCCATCAACATGGGTACTGCATCGGTTTCAGCACGGCGATATGCCGCGGTAATGGCCGCACGGGAAACAGACTGTGGCAGGATTTGCTCAGCAAATTCAAGGAAAGGCTGGTGCGCTTCATTTTGTTGCGCAGTGGATTCCTCGCTCTCATTTGCTGCACCCGCCAGCAGGGCAGGCAGCTCCGGAAGCGCATCGTCATTTTCCAGTCTTTCGAGATAATTAAAGATGGCCTGCTTGATAAGCCAGTGCGGTGTGCGATCGATTCGTGATGCTGCTGTTTTAATCCGCTCGCGCGTGGCGTCGTCCAGTTTAACCCCCATCGTGGTGGTTCCCATGCCATTTACTCCTGTTGTACTGAAATACGGGGCTGATAGTTACCGAGAAATATCCACTATGTTGCAACTTTGTGCAACCGTGTTAAATGTGACTTGGTTTGCAAGCTTGAAAATGAATGAAATGTTAATAAAGATGATGTTTATAACAAGGGGTGTAAAAAACGCAGAATCTTTTTCTCTGCGGTAGTTAACACTTTTTAAAGGTGCAACCAGAAAAAATGTGAGAGAGTGCAACCTACAGAAAAATGCTATCTACTCTGGATCAAAATTGATGTAAATGGTGTGTTAAATCGATTGTGAATGGCTATGGCTTCCGGCAGGATACGGTCGCCCTGGTCAATATAGATATCTTTGCCACGTTCCGGCAGGGTAATAAAACGGCAAGCCACGGCATTGCCGATACATAATTTTGGAGAGTTTTGATGGCTATTAGCACACCGATGTTAGTCACATTCTGTGTCTATATTTTTGGCATGATATTGATAGGGTTTATTGCATGGCGTTCGACCAAAAACTTTGATGATTATATTCTGGGTGGACGCAGTCTGGGTCCGTTCGTAACGGCGTTATCCGCAGGGGCATCCGACATGAGCGGCTGGCTGCTGATGGGGCTGCCAGGTGCGATTTTCCTGTCGGGGATTTCAGAAAGTTGGATCGCTATCGGTCTGGTATTAGGGGCGTGGGTCAACTGGAAACTGGTGGCCGGGCGTTTACGTGTACACACCGAATATAATAACAATGCGCTGACGTTGCCGGATTACTTTACCGGCCGTTTTGAAGATAAAAGCCGCGTGCTGCGTATTATTTCCGCACTGGTTATTCTGCTGTTTTTCACCATCTATTGTGCTTCAGGTATTGTAGCAGGGGCGCGTTTATTCGAAAGCACCTTTGGTATGAGCTACGAAACCGCGCTGTGGGCGGGAGCGGCCGCGACGATCATTTATACCTTTATTGGTGGCTTCCTGGCGGTGAGTTGGACCGATACCGTACAGGCCAGCCTGATGATCTTCGCACTGATCCTGACACCGGTGATGGTGATTATTGGTGTCGGCGGATTTGAAGACTCGCTGGAAGTGATTAAGCAAAAGAGCATTGAAAACGTCGATATGTTCAAAGGGCTTAACTTTGTTGCCATCATTTCACTGATGGGATGGGGGCTGGGTTATTTCGGTCAACCGCATATCCTGGCGCGCTTTATGGCTGCCGATTCCCACCATAGTATTGTCCATGCACGTCGCATCAGTATGACCTGGATGATTCTGTGTCTGGCTGGCGCTGTTGCCGTTGGTTTCTTCGGTATTGCTTACTTCAATAACAACCCGTCGGTAGCGGGTGCCGTGAACCAGAACGCCGAGCGCGTGTTTATTGAACTGGCGCAGATCCTGTTCAATCCATGGATTGCCGGTATTCTGTTATCTGCGATCCTCGCAGCGGTGATGTCGACGCTGAGTTGCCAACTGCTGGTATGCTCCAGTGCGATTACCGAAGATTTGTACAAAGCGTTCCTGCGTAAAAATGCCAGCCAGAAAGAGCTGGTATGGATTGGGCGTATCATGGTGCTGGTCGTGGCGCTGGTGTCCATCGCGCTGGCGGCAAACCCAGAGAACCGCGTGCTCGGCCTGGTGAGCTACGCCTGGGCTGGCTTTGGTGCTGCCTTTGGTCCGGTTGTTCTGTTCTCCGTAATGTGGTCGCGTATGACCCGTAACGGCGCGCTGGCTGGGATGGTCATTGGTGCTGTGACGGTTATCGTCTGGAAGCAGTTTGCCTGGTTGGGTCTGTATGAAATCATCCCGGGCTTCGTGTTTGGCAGCATCGGGATTGTAGTCTTCAGTCTGTGGGGTAAAGCGCCATCAGCAGCAATGCAGAAACGTTTTGCCGAGGCTGATGCTCATTATCATTCAGCACCGCCGTCGCGTTTGCAGGAAGAATAATCGCTGTATTGTTTTTAAAGCCCGCCGCGAGCGGGCTTTTTTATGTCTCCCTCACTTCGATCCAGCGTGCAATAACTGTTACCCACCTAACTGTTTACATTAAGTCATCATTCTCAAAACATTCTGCTTGAGTTTTTCTTTGCTGTAATGATAATCACTATCACTGTAATTTACTTTTCTTTGCATCACTTGACTGAGAATAACGTTAAAGGGTACTTCGCATGTTTGTTCCATTTCTAATTATGTTGCGCGAAGGGTTAGAGGCCGCGCTGATTGTCAGCCTGATTGCCAGCTACCTGAAACGGACTCAGCGTGGTCGCTGGATTGGCGTGATGTGGATTGGTGTGTTGCTGGCGGCGGCGCTGTGCCTTTCGCTGGGAATTTTCATCAATGAAACCACGGGCGAATTCCCGCAAAAAGAGCAGGAGCTATTTGAAGGTATCGTGGCACTTATTGCTGTGGTGATCCTGACCTGGATGGTCTTCTGGATGCGTAAAGTATCGCGCAACGTCAAAGTTCAACTGGAACAGGCTGTCGATAACGCGTTACAGAAAGGCAATCATCATGGCTGGGCGCTGGTGATGATGGTCTTTTTTGCCGTCGCTCGTGAAGGGCTGGAGTCAGTCTTCTTTCTGCTGGCGGCATTTCAGCAGGATGTGGGTATTTGGCCACCGCTAGGTGCGATGCTGGGACTGGCTACCGCGGTGGTGCTGGGTTACCTGATTTATCTCGGTGGGATTCGCCTCAATCTCGGGGCTTTCTTTAAGTGGACCAGTCTGTTCATTTTGTTGGTTGCCGCAGGTCTTGCTGCGGGAGCCATTCGTGCATTCCACGAAGCTGGGTTATGGAATCATTTCCAGGACGTAGCGTTTGATATGAGCAGCGTTTTGTCAACACATTCGCTGTTTGGCACATTGATGGAAGGCATCTTCGGCTATCAGGAAGCGCCAAGTGTTAGTGAAGTTGCTGTCTGGTTTATCTATCTGATTCCGGCATTGATTATGTTTGCTCTACCACCTCGTTCAGGCACTACGGCATCACGTACCGCACCCTGATAAAACGTGATGCAAGAATATCATTTAGTTACAACATACTTTTTATAGGGATGGGTCATGACGATTAATTTCCGCCGTAGTGCGCTGCAGTTGGGTATTGCCGCGCTGTTTGCTTCTGCTTTTACCGCTCACGCTGCTGATATCCCGCAGGTAAAAGTCACGGTAAATGACAAACAGTGTGAACCGATGACAATCACGGTGAATGCCGGGAAGACTCAATTCATCATTCAAAACCACAGTCAAAAAGCGCTGGAGTGGGAGATCCTCAAAGGCGTGATGGTGGTCGAAGAGCGTGAAAACATTGCGCCCGGTTTTAGCCAGAAAATGACGGCTAACCTGCAGCCGGGTGAATATGATATGACCTGCGGTCTGCTGACCAACCCGAAAGGCAAGCTGATCGTGAAGGGGACGGCAACGGCAGATGCCGCGCACAGCGATGCTCTGCTGAGCCTGAGTGGCGCAATTACTGAATACAAAGCCTATGTAACGGCGGAAACAGCGCAACTGGTGTCAGGCACGAAAGCCTTTACGGATGCCATTAAAGCGGGCGATCTGGAGAAAGCCAAATCCCTGTATGCGCCAACGCGTCAGCATTATGAACGTATTGAGCCGATTGCCGAATTGTTCTCTGACCTCGATGGTAGCATTGATGCGCGTGAAGATGATTATGAGCAAAAAGCCGCCGATCCTAAATTCACCGGCTTCCACCGCCTGGAGAAAGCGCTGTTTGGCGACAATACCACTAAAGGTATGGACAAGTACGCCGACCAATTAAACAGCGATGTTCTTGACCTGCAAACGCGTATTAGCGAACTTGCTTTCCCACCGTCTAAAGTGGTTGGCGGGGCAGCAGGGCTGATTGAAGAAGTCGCAGCCAGCAAAATCAGTGGAGAAGAAGATCGTTACAGCCACACCGATTTGTGGGACTTCCAGGCTAACGTTGATGGCGCGCAGAAAATCGTCGATCTCCTGCGTCCTCAGTTACAAAAATCCAATGCTGATCTGTTGGCGAAGGTGGATGCGAACTTCAAAAAAGTCGATTCCATTCTGAGCAAGTACCGTACCAAAGACGGCTTTGAAACCTATGACAAACTGACCGATGCCGATCGTAATGCGCTGAAAGGGCCAATCACGACGCTGGCGGAAGACTTGTCGCAATTACGCGGTGTTTTGGGTCTGGATTAAGCACTATGCAGCACGATAATGAAAACGGCGTGAGCGAACCGTCACGCCGACGTTTACTGAAAGGGATGGGGGCGCTGGGTGGGGCACTGGCGCTGGCTGGCGGATGCCCGGTCGCTCACGCGCAAAAAACGCAAAGTGCGCCGGGAACACTGTCACCTGATGCACGCAGTGAGAAACAACCGTTTTATGGCCAGCACCAGGCCGGTATCCTGACGCCGCAGCAAGCCTCAATGATGCTGGTGGCGTTTGATGTGCTCGCCAGCGATAAAGCTGACCTTGAGCGTCTGTTTCGTTTACTGACCCGCCGGTTTGCATTTTTGACAACCGGAGGGCCGGCACCAGAAACGCCGAATCCACGTTTACCGCCAATGGATTCCGGTATTCTTGGGGCATACATAGCGCCGGATAATCTGACGATGACGCTGTCGGTTGGATCTTCACTGTTTGATGATCGCTATGGTCTGAAAGCACAGATGCCGAAAAAACTGCAAAAAATGACGCGTTTTCCGAATGATTCACTGGATGCGGCGTTATGCCATGGCGACTTGCTGTTGCAGATTTGCGCCAATACGCAGGACACCGTTATCCATGCGCTGCGCGATATCATTAAGCACACGCCGGATCTGCTCAGCGTACGCTGGAAACGTGAAGGGTTTATCTCTGATCATGCCGCACGCAGTAAAGGTAAAGAGACTCCCGTCAATTTGCTGGGATTTAAGGATGGAACCGCGAATCCCGACGCTGCCGATACAACGCTGATGCAAAACGTGGTGTGGGTCACTGCGGAGCAGGGGGAACCGGCATGGGCACAAGATGGTAGCTATCAGGCCGTCAGGCTCATCCAGTTCCGCGTGGAATTCTGGGACCGTACGCCGCTTAAAGAGCAGCAAACGATTTTCGGCCGCGATAAACATACCGGCGCACCGCTGGGTATGCAGCACGAGCATGATGTTCCGGATTATGCCAACGATCCCGAAGGTGAGGTGATTGCACTCGACAGCCATATTCGTCTGGCGAACCCGCGCACGAAAGAAACAGAGACCAGCCTGATGATGCGTCGTGGGTACAGCTATTCGCTTGGCGTGACCAATTCCGGGCAATTGGATATGGGATTGTTGTTCGTTTGCTATCAGCACGACCTGGAAAAAGGGTTTTTGACGGTTCAGAAACGCCTGAACGGTGAAGCGCTTGAGGAGTATGTCAAACCTATTGGTGGGGGCTACTTCTTTGCTTTACCTGGTGTCAAAACCGCTGACCACTATCTGGGGCAAGCCCTGCTCGAAGCATGATGATTGTGCCCCGCAGTGCTGCGGGGCATTTCCTGACACACTGATGAATGAAAAAATTATTTTTCATGATCGGCGGCGGCTGAAATAATTCTGTCATCTCTCTGCAAGAGACTGTTGCTGGCGATAAGATGAAATTAAGTTAACAACAAGTAAAAATATTGTTGCATTAACGAAAGGTTATGATGTAATTATAAGTAATAGCGGTAGTTCCCGGCGGTGATAGTCATTCACTATGGAGATCGCGAATGGAAAAGTCCTGTACTGGACACGTTTTTCAAAGTTATTGCAGTCCCTTACGCGGACGTTTCTCTTCCGGTAGCCATCTCGTCACCGTTAAATCTTTCTCCCTTTCACTTCTTATCCTTGTAACTGACACCCTGTACGGTGCGCGTAGCCGTGTATGGCGTCTTATCCGAAGGCAGGCAATGGCTTACAAGGAAGCCAACCCTCAGATGTTCGTGCGCATAATCGTGCCGCCAACGGCGCGTGTGATGTATACCTACAACTCAAGGTGCTATCCATGGGAAGACAAAAAGCAGTGATCAAAGCTCGTCGCGAAGCAAAACGTGTGCTGAGGCGGGATTCGCGTAGCCATAAACAGCGCGAAGATGAATCGGTCACCTCGCTTGTGCAGATGGGCGGCGTAGAAGCGATTGGTATGGCGCGTGATAGCCGCGACGCCACACCGATCACGGCGCGAAATGAAGCTCAGGCGCACTACCTGAATGCTATCGAGAGTAAGCAGCTGATATTCGCCACGGGCGAAGCCGGGTGTGGTAAAACCTGGATCAGCGCGGCGAAAGCAGCAGAAGCCCTGATCCACAAAGATGTGGACAGGATCATTGTAACCCGCCCAGTTCTGCAAGCTGATGAAGACCTCGGCTTCTTACCTGGGGATGTCTCTGAGAAGTTCGCTCCCTATTTTCGTCCGGTTTATGACGTGCTGGTAAAACGTCTGGGAGCCTCCTTTATGCAATATTGCCTGCGACCTGAGATTGGTAAGGTAGAAATCGCGCCGTTCGCGTATATGCGGGGACGTACATTTGAAAATGCCGTTGTTATTCTGGACGAGGCTCAGAATGTGACCGCTGCGCAAATGAAGATGTTTCTGACTCGCCTCGGAGAGAATGTGACGGTGATTGTGAATGGGGACATTACCCAGTGCGATCTCCCCGCTCATGTTCGTTCAGGGCTAAGCGATGCGCTGGCCCGTTTCGAAGAAGATGACATGGTTGGGATCGTTCGATTCAACAAAGATGATTGCGTTCGCTCGGCACTGTGTCAGCGGACGCTCAATGCTTACAACTGATCTGTTTTGCGTCTTCAAGGCCCGGGAAACCGGGCTTTGTTTTTTGTCCCCCTGTAAGCACAACTGACTGATGGCGTGGCCGACATTGCAGGTGAGGTCCGGTGTTCACGTTGTATCCCGCATGGATAAATAGCAATAAAAAAGCCGCAGGTCGCGGCTTTTTAAACAAGACAGAGATTACTGTGGGAACCACTGGTCACTGATTTTCTGGTACGTGCCGTCAGCTTTGATGGCGGCCAGCGCATTGTTCAATTTTTCCAGCAGTGCTTTATTATCCGGGCGAACAGCAATACCAAGACCCGTACCAAAGTATTGCGGATCGGTGACTTTTGCCGTCGCAGTACCTAACTGTGGATTGGTTTTCAGCCACTCATTGACGACGGCAGTGTCGCCAAATACGCCATCAATACGGCCATTTTTCAGGTCGATGATTGCATTCTGATAGCTGTCGTAGGCCACGGTTTTTACTTCAGGATGTTTGTCCTGCAGGTATTTCTGGTGCGTGGTACCGTTTTCCATCCCGATACGTTTGCCTTTCAGATCATCAAAGCTCTTGTAGGTGTCTTTCTTCGCAATCACCAGCGCTGAGTTGGCATAGTACGGCTGGGTGAAGGAAACCTGCTTGCTACGTTCAGGCGTGATGTCCATACCGGAAATCACCGCATCATATTTTTTGAATTTCAGTGCGGGGATAAGGCTGTCGAAAGCATGATTAGTAAAAGTACATTCAGCCTGCATTTGTTTGCACAATGCTGTTGCCAGATCGATATCAAAACCGACAATTTTATTGCTGGCGTCCAGTGATTCGAATGGTGGGTAGGTTGCTGATACACCGAAACTAATCTTATCAGCAGCTGCGGCGCCAGCGGCGAAAGTAGCAAGTAATGCGGCCAGTACTAACTTTTTCATGGTGGAACTCCCGTCTGTCAATCTTATGATTATTTACCGTGTCTGCGGCGTGGATTCACAATGCCACTTAATGAATTTGTATGCAATAAAAA
>NZ_JANEWL010000084.1:0-22022 GCF_028069815.1 Citrobacter sp. Awk 2 | reverse complement strand
CCAGCCTGACGAATCGCCATAATCTGGTTTTCTGTTGACTGTTCGCTGGTGGACACACGGCAATATGCAAATGTACGGCTCATAATCGCTCCCCTGATTGGTATCAAAAACGGTATCATAATTAACTGATGGTATCATAATGTCAATATGCTAATTTAATGACACCAATTTAAGGTAGGGTTTACTGGTGTCATAAAACGTTCGATTGTTGATACCATTCTGATCGCCACCTTCGGGTGAACCCGCATGATATTTGAGAAAGATTAAGTGTTCATTTTCTGCGCAGGCTAACGCTGCTTGATCGATATGACCATCTGTTGATGATATTTAGTGCAATAGAGCAGGGAAGATGTACGATCTTATAACGATGAGCCAGAAGGGAACTTCTGACTCTTGGCGTGATGGCTAGTTGATCGTGCAGTTATTACCTGAAGGTGAACCAATCAAAAGCATCATCTTGTCGCAGGTAATTACTGTTTTTTGCCCCTTTCGCAATTTTGCTGCTTTGCTTCTTTCTCCATCCTCCATGCTGAGCCGAACGGGCATAAATTGATTACCAGTTTGTAACTCGATAACGACATCATTTTTGAAGTCTTTTCGGATTTCTTGAATAGGCCCAGTTATCTCGATTTTTCGTCCACCTATTTTATTGTCAGCAGCTATTTCGTTCTCACTGTAAAGATTGCTCAGAGATTTGGCCGTAGTACGATAAATCAAAGTGTTACTAAGTGCTATCATCGCTTGTTCTGGCTCAGATACAAAGTTGTTGATAATCTGGCTCTTAAATTCAGGTTGTCTTAGCACATAGCGACCTAAATCGTCACAGCTATTGATCATTACTCCATCGTTTGTAGGGCCCCATCCATTCTTTTTCAGACGGCCTCCAACCCTAGAACCTAGTACTATTGAATTATGTACTTCACCATAACTTTCCGACTTCTTGTTCATACCGCTCGCCGCATCAGCGATGAGACTATCAGTATCATCATCGTTCATAGCCCCCATACAGCCTGCTATTACTAGACCCCTTATATAAGTAGCAACATTATGTTCATCTAATTTTGTACTGACATTTCCACCAACATTCGTATCAGCAAGCACGCAACCATAGACACTAAGTCCTAATATTACAGCAAAAATCTTTTTCAAAATCAGTCTCCTTACCAAAGTGAATAGAAGTATAACGGCACAATGTTTTGATATCTTTAATTACTTTAATAAATCAAAACCATGAAATAAATCCATAAAATTGATTAATGAGGTTATCATTTTTACTGAATGAATATTGTGTGAATTTTCACCCGCTATTGAGAGTTCAGGGGGAGACATGAGAGGTATAATGTTGATAGTAATCGGTATGTTGCTAGCTTTTAGTGCTTCAGCTGGTCGCATAACAATAAGTGGTCCCGAGCAATTAACAACGACGAGTGGTCGGACTCTCTGTGTTTATAGCAATAGCATTTACACGTTTACCTATATCACGAAGTCGAAACACTGTCCTTACACCAAGACTTTCGATACTAACGATAGTAATTGAATTTTTTAGATTTTATTGTGTTACAAACTGGGTACAGGCTGCGATATATTATAACCATTGCCTTGAGAACTCTGGTGTAAAGCTGAAAGAGCAGCCATTGGTAGTGGTTTTTTGTGTTTATGATAAATAAAAATCAACGAGTTAAGTGATTCGCATCAAGCTTAATTATGGCAAGCCTGAAATGATGATTCTCGACTCGATCATTGTAGAAGGTTATTCTCTACAGATTAGACATAACAAAAAGGAATAGTTGATATGGCTTCATCTGCATCTTCACTTCGCTATGCTCTCATCGCTCTTGCCGGAATTCTGGCGACACCCGCTGCCCTGGCGCATGCGCATCTGACACAACAAAGTCCTGCGGCTAATGCGCAGGTCACGGCATCACCCCAGGCATTGACGCTCAATTTTTCTGAAGGTGTCGAACCTGCATTCAGCGGAGCAACGCTGACAGGCCCGCAAAAAGAACAGATAAAAACGGGTAAGGCAACGCGTAATGAGCAGGATAAAACGCAACTGATTATTCCGCTCGTTCAGTCACTGGAAACAGGAAAATACACGGTCGATTGGCACGTTGTGTCAGTGGATGGGCACAAGACGAAAGGACAATATAGCTTTAGCGTGAAATAACCGATGCTGGCGTTTACCTGGGTTGCACTGCGTTTTATCCATTTTACCACGCTGATGCTGGTGTTTGGCTGTGCGCTCTATGGCGCATGGCTGGCTCCTGTTTCGCTCCGTCGTTTGATGATGCGTCGTTTCTTACATCTGCAACGCCACGCCGCGGCGTGGAGCTTTGTCAGTGCGACGCTGATGCTGGCGGTTCAGGGGGGATTAATGGGCGCGGGTTGGCAAGATGTCCTCTCCATCACCGTTTGGGGAGCCGTCCTGCAGACACAATTCGGGGGCGTCTGGCTGTGGCAAATTATCCTTGCGCTGGTCACACTGGCGGTGACCATTATCGTACCGCGCAGTATGCCGCGACGACTGCTAATGCTGACGATTGCTCAGTTTATTCTGCTGGCGGGCGTTGGGCATGCAACACTACACGATGGTGTAACGGGTACACTTCATCAGGTTAACCATGCGCTGCATCTGATATGCGCAGCTGCCTGGTTTGGCGGCTTGCTGCCGGTGCTCTACTGTATGAAAATGGCGCAAGGACGCTGGCGCGATCAAGCCATCAAGACCATGATGCGCTTCTCCCGCTATGGGCATCTTTTTGTGGTTGGCGTATTGCTTACCGGCATCATGAATGCACTGTTTATTGTCGGTTTTTCTGTTCCCTGGCATGCGGCTTATGGGAAACTGCTGTTGTTAAAATGTGCCCTGGTCATGCTAATGGTGGCGATTGCGCTGGTGAATCGGTATGTTCTTGTTCCACGTATGCAGCAGGATAATCGCTGCATGACCCTCTATTTTATTTGGATGACGAAGCTGGAATGGGGTATAGGCGCTGTTGTGCTGGCAATTGTCAGCCTGTTTGCAACCCTCGAACCGTTCTGATGGACTGGCAAAACGTATGAAAAAAATCATTATCTCTTTATTGCTACTGGCAAGTTCAGGAGCGGCACTGGCTGCGCCGCAGGTTATTACCGTCAGTCGTTTTGAGGTTGGCAAAGATAAATGGGCGTTTAATCGTGAAGAGGTGATGCTGACCTGCAGTCCGGGCAACGCGCTGTATGTCATCAACCCCAGCACGCTGGTGCAATACCCGCTGAATGATGTTGCCAGACAGCAGGTTGAGAGTGGTAAAACCACGGCAAAACCGATCGACATTATCCAGATCGACGATCCGGCTAAACCTGGCGAAAAAATGAGCCTTGCTCCGTTTATCGAGCGTGCAGAAAAGCTCTGTTAATTGTCAGATGTAGCGCTCTGATTTCCAATAAAAAACCGCAAGGATCTCACAGGAGAACTTGCGGTTTTTACATTGTAGCGAGTGACAATCACCCTTTTTTTCAGGCCACTTTAGTCGCGGACTGGAAAACCTGGCGCTGTCATCTATTCTTAAATGGCAGGGTAACTTAGCCTGCATTAATGCCAACTTTTAGCGCACGGCTCTCTCCCAAGAGCCATTTCCCTGGACCGAATACAGGAATCGTATTCGGTCTCTTTTTATGTCCCTTATAAACCAGCTAGTTATAGGACATAGCCCCGAAATACACGAAAGATCCTCTTCGTTCTCCGTAAGCTGTTACTACAATCTAAACATTTTCTTTCGCACATCCAAGTACTTTTCGGTCCTTTTTTCTGAGTATCGGCGTCTTTACTTACAACCTGCGTCCCGGTACACGGACTTATCGGATAAAGAGAAAATATAACATTGGTCGTGTTTTATCAGTTAAGATAGCCTCTTAACACATTAATAATTCTATTAATTCTGGATAAATTGAGTGTGATGCACTCAGGGAATGAGTTTAAAGGGTGCACGTTTAACTTTTAGTTATGGAGTTAGATTAAATGGAAAGAACGTATGAATGATTCAAGTGGCTATGTCTACATTCTGAAGAATGAAGCCTTTCAGAAAAGTCTCTTCAAAATAGGATTCACAAAGAACATGCCAGAACAGAGGGCTAAGCAGTTATTTAACGGGATGACAGGCGTACCGTTGCCCTTTGACGTTGTGATGGCCTGTCAGGTAGGTAACTATCAGGAGGCAGAGAGGAACGTCCACGCGCGTCTTAAACCTTATCGGGTCAATCGGCGAAGGGAATTTTTTGAACTGCCCATAGAAATTTGCAGTAAGGTAGTTTTGGATGAATGTAATAAAATCAATAAACATTTAGGTTTAAACTATACAAATCCAGTTATTTTAGAAAAAGAGGAAGAGACAGTTATTGAAATTGAAGAATATCATTGCTCGGGATTTATTCTGTCTATTAAAGACCTTCTTGAACAAGATAGCTACAATTCAACATTAACCGCCGATCAGAAAGATAGAATTGAGATATTAATGCTTGTTTTTGTTGATGTATTTCCTAATGATATTTCGAAGTGGTATGATGGATTTATGAAAGATCATAATTCAGAAAAAGAAATACAAATATGGGAAGCATTGGCTAAAGCTTTTTGTAAAGCAAAACGATATTATGAGTTCAATGAATATAAACAAGTTGTTTTTGATAGCTTGCTTCTCCGTACTATTAATAGAAAAGCATTTGTAATGAAGGTTATGGATTCTTCAAATGTACCGCGTGACCTTCTTTCGCGAATATTGGACTGCTATGAACTAAAACCGACACCGCTCGTTGTTGTTACCCCCAGAGGGAAAATGCTGAATGCCCAACTACATATAAATAAGTGAACATTTGCTGCGCAAACCCTACGGTACGGTACCTATTGCTGTTATTGCTAAACTTAAGGGTGAGCGAAACAAGAATGCAGAAGGTCATATGGGTCAGTCTGATAACGTCTACCAAAGGATAGAAGGAACAAACTGGCGTCACATCTGGGTCGTGGGGGATCTTCACGGCTGTTTTTCTATGCTGATGGATAAATTGCGCCAGTGTCGGTTTGATCCGTGGCGCGATCTGCTGGTTTCTGTCGGCGATGTTACCGATCGTGGGCCTGATAGTCTGCGCTGCCTACAGTTGCTTCGCCGGAACTGGATCGTGGCGGTCAGGGGGAATCACGAGCAAATGGCGCTGGATGCACTGGTGACGGGGGATCTGCAGTTGTGGTTTATGAATGGGGGCTCGTGGTTTTCGCACGCAGCACAACCCGCGGCAAGGTTTGCTCTTGAAGCCTGTCAGCAATTACCGTGGATTCTGGAACTGCATTGTCAGAATGGCGTACATGTGATTGCCCACGCTGATTACCCGGATGATGATTATCTGTGGCGAAAAGAGGTCGATTTACAACGGGTGTTGTGGGATCGTGCGCGATTAATGAATAAAGGCAGTGGAATTCATGGCGCAGATCACTTTTGGTTTGGCCATACGCCTCTGCGCCATCGGCTTGATCGCGATAATCTGCACTATATTGATACCGGCGCGGTATTTGGCGGCGAGCTAACGTTGGTACAGTTACAATAATTAGAAATCACTATATTCCTGAGCAGGGTGCCAGAAGCTGTCGATATAGTTTTCGGCAGGTAAGCATCCGCCGTTGCGAATACGCTGATCGTCCATCGAAATTAGGCACTGCTGTTCCGTATTGTAGACATCAACCACGATATCTTCACAACCGCCATCCAGGTAGCAAACAAAAAGAATCAGCGTGAACATTCCATCCTCAAATTGTGTTGCCGTATCAATAGTGTAGAAGAAATTGCAGTTAATGGGGCGAGGAGAAATACGTTAACGCGTCACTGTGTGTTCACTCGTGAAGGGCAGGGATGTTTCAGCGGGCAGTTCAAAAGATTGCAACCAGTGGGTAAATTTTCTTACCGCCTCATCTTGTCTGTCGTTCCATAGCAGAGAGTAGGTTCCGGTATCGATGGTCAAATCGCCAAATGGCGCAACCAGCCTTCCTGTTTTCAGGTGTTTTTCACAGAATAAATAGGGCATTACAACCAAGCCCAAACCATCTTCAGCCGCCTGCATTGCCGCAAACGTATGATCCAGCGTGATAATCTGGTTACTTTCATGATGATCATTTGGGAAATGGCTATGCCAGCGTTTCCAGAGATCGTTACGCGCACGAATTTGAATTTTTATATGATCGCCCAGTTGATCTGGCGAGACCAGCGGTCGGCTGTGCAGATACTGCTGGCTGCAAACCAGCAGGCTTGATTCCCGAAGAAATGGCACAGGTTTAAGTCCGGAAAAATGCGCCGGATCCCGGCGAATAGCGATATCAAAGGGAGAGGCAAAGCTAACGGGACCGATGCTGGTGGTGACATCGACGGTGAGTTCAGGGTGGATTTCATTCAGCTCAGCCAGTCTTGGCATTAGCCAGTGCATGGCGAATGTGGGTAAGCACTGGATGGTTAATCTTCCCGAAAAGGTGTTAGCGCGGACCTCTTTTTCTGCCTGCGCAAGTTCATCGAGTAACCGTGTTGCGACGCGGGAAAAGGTCTCACCGGCACTCGTCAGCCTGACAGATTTGTGTGCACGATAAAACAGTTGTACACCCAGTTGTTCTTCCAGTGTGCGGATGTGTCGGCTGACTGCTCCTGTGGTGATAAACAGTTCATCAGCAGCCGCACTGAAGCTGCTTCTGCGTGCAGCAGCTTCGAATGCCGGCAAATGGGGGAGCGAGAGTAATCGTGTCATTGGTTGAGTTTAACTCAACCAATGGACGCAATAAAGATCGTTTGTCAGCGTCTTCCCCTTGCTCATAACATGGCCCGCAACGCTCTGATTCACTATTGATATCCACTTTTTCTGCAGGCAATTTTAGTGAAAGCATTCAATTTGTTTTGCCTTGGCCGGGCGGGGACATGCCTGGGGACAATGGCTTTTGCTGGTGCACTTCCGGTAATACGCGATGAGTGGCATATCGACGCCGCCGCTGCGGGAACAATACAGACGGTATTTAGTATTTCAAACGCCTGTGCCTTATTTGCTGCCTCCTGGCTGTGTGACTATCTGGGGGCTCGCAAGGTGTATCTCATTTTCTCGTGGTTCGGTGTGTTCGCTTTATTGCTTTTCGCCTGTTTTGCCCGCTCTTACTCTTCCGCTCTGGTCATGATGGCCTTCGTCGGATTGACCCAGGGTGGGGCCTATACGCCAGCGATGATGTTGGCGATGGGTATGAACAGTGTGCCCAAACGAGGACTTGCCGTTGGGATGATCCTGGCCGCAGGTTCGTTTGGCTACCTGCTGTCGGTATTTATCTCCGCCTGGGGAGCATTGCGCTGGGGAGCGTCCTTTGCGTTCTATTTATGTGCCGCTGGCGCATTGGTTGGTGCGGTATCCGGTTCAGTGGCGTTATCCGGCTATCAGGAAGACATGCACAGGACGCAGAAGCAGGGGGGATCGGCAAAGCGCCATGTTCTGTCGGTTGGCGCAATACTGCTGATGGCGGGTTATATTGCGCATTGCTGGGAGTTACTGGGGAGCTGGGCATGGACCCCTAGCCTGGTGACGGGTGCGTTGCAAGCCTGGCAGATGGAGCCGATAACCACCGGATTGATCGTCGCCTGTGCCGTACATTTATCGGGGATGTTCTCGACGCTGATTGTAGGAGCAATCTCCGATTATTTTAATCGCGCAACGGTGTTGATCTTCATGGGCGCTGCCGGCGCGTTGAGTTCACTCCTGATGGGATTATCGGTTTCCTGGGGGGCGGGGTGGACGTTGCTGTTTGCGTTTATGGGGAGTTTCTTCATTCTTGGCGATTCGGGCGTTTTATCTGCCGCGATTGCCGATAATGTGCCTCAGGCAAAGCTGGGGAGTGTGATGGGATTGCGGTCGCTACTTGGATTTGGTGTGGGGTCTCTTGCGCCTTTGTCATTTGGTGTGGTGATGGATTCAACGCAAAGCTGGGAACTCGCTTATAGTGTGCTGGCTGCGGGGGGAACCATCGCTTTCTTCTGTGCCTGCGTACTTAGATTCAATGGTGTTAACGCCAATAAATAACCCGTCTGGCGACGGGTTCTTTTTGAATCAGGCAAAACGCATGACCCAGGCATCTGACTTACGATCGTAGTGCTCGCGGAATAGAACGGAATGTTCTCCATTGAGAAGGGCCGGGACGCTGGTATCGGCATCCCAGGCGTCCAGTTGCATACATAAATCCGGATCGGATTTACAAGGAATGGTTAACGTTCGGTCCCCCGGCGATTCGCCATGTAACTCGGCGTCGTCGATTTCAAAAGCGCCAATGCGCACACTGGTTTTCATCATCGTGCTCTCCGTTGATTTGCTGGTTGTGGTACGACCAGTTAGGCCGCCCATTTTTCAGCGTAGTCAACGTTAGCAAAAGCGCCAGTAAAAACGTGCGTTATCCCGTAAAGAGTTTACCATCCCGGACAAGATCGCGTGGATAACTGTTCTTCAACCGTGATCCGATCCGTTTTGCCAGTCCAATCGGCTGACGCTGGAACGTAACCAGTACATCGTCGGTTGTTGGTGAGGTTTGTGGGTAGACATCTCTGCCGCGATACCACTCTTCCGCTTCTTCAAGCGTCAGTTCAAACGCATTGCGGTGTTCTGGGTTAGCAAGGGCGATAACCGCCTCATGCTGCCAGCGGTAACCCTTATTGTGGGTTTCAGCGAGTTTAATCCCGAGGCGGGAAAAACGAACTTTACCAATCAGTGGTTCAATGTCTGTCGGGAATAACCAAATTTCTTTATCACGCTGCCAAAGGCGCAGATTGTCTTGCCACTGCAATCCACTGGCGGTAGCGGCCTGGGTGATTTGTGCGGCTTCCCGGCTTTTCAGCGGGCTGAAGGGGAAATTTCCCACCTTATATTTCGGCGCTGGCAGTGCAGGTATAGGGGCAGTTTTTCGCAAACGCGCGACAAAGAAGCCTTCACAGTCATAAATTTGCGGGAAGACATGCAGGAATCCCTCTGGTGTCAGGGCGCGTCCGGCCTCCGGGAATAAATCACCCAGTGGAAGAAATTCGACGGCGTCCGGGTAAGTCTCTATTAGCCACTGCATGATGGATTCATTTTCATCACGGTTAAGTGTGCAGGTGGAATAAACCAGTGTGCCGCCAGGGCGAAGGGCGTGGAAGGCGCTATCAAGCAGCTCGCGCTGGGTAACAGCAATGTCCAGATTGCTTTCGATGGACCAATTTTTTAGTGCATCGGGATCTTTACGCACGACGCCTTCGCCTGAGCACGGTGCGTCCAGGAGAATGGCATCAAACGTTTCTGGCAACGCGGCGCCAAACACGCGGCCATCAAAATGAGTGAGTGCGACGTTCGCAATCCCGCAACGACTGATATTGGCATGCAGAACTTTGACGCGGCTGGCAGAAAATTCATTTGCCAGAATTGCACCCTGATTATTCATTTTGGCGGCAATTTGTGTGGTTTTGGAGCCTGGCGCGGCGGCAACATCCATCACCCGCTCCGGGATATTGCCATCGGCAAATAACGCAGCAACAGGCAACATCGAACTGGCTTCCTGAATATAAAACAGGCCGCTTAAATGTTCAGCCGCACTGCCGAGCGGTACAGATTCTTCATCGTTGCGCTCAATCCAAAAGCCTTCAGCACACCAGGGAATCGGAGTGAGTGACCAGCCATAAAGCGCGGTTAAGTCGAGAAAATCAGCAACGGAGATTTTCAGCGTATTGACGCGGATGCTGCGGCGTAATGGGCGCTGGCAGGCTGCGAGAAAATCGTCAAAAGAGAGCGTGGAAGGCATTGCTTCACGCATTTGCGTCAGAAAGGCGTCAGGAAAATAAGCCACTTGGTACCACCGGCAAAAAAACAAGTGCGCAGTGTAGCATATACCCTCAATAATTCGAGTTACAGGACAACAACGCACCTACGTGAAGTATGACGAGGCTAACCGCTCCAGCGCGAGTACGCCGGAGCGGGGGAAAGATTAGCGTGGCAGGGCGGTTCCCCATTGACGCCATTCTTTCGGTTCACTCTCCAGCAGCAGGAAGTGTTTACCCGCCTGCGCTTTCGGCGCCAGTGGCGTACCCGGAGGGGTGGCGAAGGCAATACCGCCGCGAATGAACTGATTAAAGGTCCCGGTTTTCACCACGCCGCCGGTCAGGCCGAAGTCGAGATTGTAGCCGGACGCCAGCCAGAACACAGAGTTGTTACGCACCAGGTGCTGGTAGCGCTGACTGATGCGCATGGCCACCATCACGCGATCGGACAGTGAACCCAGCGTCAGACCCGTGACGGTCCCCACTTCAATACCTCTGAACAGAACCGGAGTACCGATATTGAGTGATCCCGCTTCTGGCGCCTCTACCACGATACTCAGACCATCAAGGTAACGTGAATCAGTAATCGTCGCTTCCTGCAGTTCAAAATCACGGCGCGGATTACCGCGTCCTGGTTCCACGTTAATGTATGGCTGTAAGATAGTATCCAGATGCTCTACACCTGCCGCTGAAATTTGTGGGGTAATTACCGAGAAGCGTGTACCGCTACGCGCAAACGTCTGGACATACTCCGGATACAACACCGCTTTCGCCTGAACTTCGTTACGGCTGGTGAGCAGTTCAAGGGTCTGGATCTGACCTATATCGATCCCCAGGTAGCGAATTGGCATCCCTTCGGCGAGTTTCCCGGCGTCAAACGCGTGCAGAGTAATCTGTCCTCCTACCGCACGTGCAGCGGTCTCTGACGCGTACAAAATACGCTTGTCGCCTTTACGCTGGCTGGCGCTGGCACCGCTCAGATTATCGAAGCTAATCGCCCCTTTTAGCGCGCGTGACAAGGGAGAGGCCTGTACGGTCAGGCCGCTGCCGTTAAGCTGAACTTTTGCGCCACCTTCAGCCCAGAACACGCTGTTGCTGGTTAACAGATTGCGGTATTCCGGTTTGATATGTAGATCGATATCAAATGCATCGGCACGAGGGCGTACGCTAATGACTTCACCGACGTCGAATTTGCGGTATAGCACCACCGACCCGGCCTGTACATCTGGTAGCGTCTCGGCGCTCAGGCTGACGGTGGTGGTGGGCAGATCGCTCAGGCTGTTCTCAATGGCTTTTTCGAGGTTTGCATACAGCGGATAGCTTTTTTTCATTTCACCTTTGGTACCGGGTAAAATGCGAATACCGCCGCTTATCCATTCGCTGGCGCTGGCGCCAAGGAACTCAACGCCATCAATGCCCACTTTGACATCCACTCGACTATTAACCACGAATTTGCTGTCACCTTGCACCAGGGCACGATGCTGCGGTTCGATAGCCACGATAAATGAAACGCCATCGCTTGATAGCTTCCGTTCGATAACCTGACCGACCTGCACGCCATGAAGGATCAGCGGCTGGCCGGCATCGATGCCGTAACTTTCCGGGGCGGTCAGCGTAAGCGTCATAACGCCGGGATCATGAAGCAGGGACTGTTCACCGGGGATCACCACAAACTGGCTACGTGGTTCACCTTCGCCGGGCACCAGTTCAAACGTTTTTCCTGTTAACAGCGAGCTTAGGCTCATATCGTTTAATGATAATTTGGGGCTTTGTAACTCAATGCGCGTGCCGTCGCGCAGTAGCGTGACAACGCTGGGGTCGACGGTCATTTCACCGGTGACTTTACCCCCTGGGTTCAAATCCAGTCTGGTCAGTTGACCGACTTCCAGGCCTTGATACATCAGCGGGGTTGATCCAGCCTTCAGTCCATCGCCGTTGGGTAGCGCCAGCTTGACAATCACGCCACGTTGACTGTGGGCGAGATCCTGATATAGCCCAAACGTATCGTCGGCGGCAGCAGGTTGCGAATCTTCTGGGGAGTCAAAGGCTATGGCGCCATTGACCAGCGCGGCCAGGCTTTCCAGTTTTACCTTTGCGCCGCTCAGGCTGACATCGGCATTCACCCCGGACACATTCCAGAAACGACTGCCTTTTTTCACCAGATTGGTAAAGCGACGCTCAATCAGGACATCGATGGTTACACCCTGATGATTGGGGTTGATGGTGTAGTCATAGACCCGGCCTACCGGGATCTTGCGGAAATAAACCAACGAGCCGCTGTTAAGGGAACCGAGGTCGGGAGCCTGCAGATGCAACATTAAATCGCCATTATTCAGCCGATATTTTGGCTGTGTGTCGAGCGCGACGAAATGATCTTCCGGTTCGCCGGTGCCCGGCATCATCCCGATATAGTTCCCGCCAACCAGCGCATCGAGGCCAGAAACGCCCGCCAGTGATGCCTTCGGCGTGACCAGCCAGAATTGCGTGTCTTTGCGCAAAGCATCCTTCATGGTGGACTTGATACTGACGCGAACTTCAATTTTGCGCAGATCTTTACTCAGGCTGATATCCTGCACGGTGCCAACTTCGACACCCTGATAGCGCACGGGAGTTCGGCCTGGCACAATGCCGTCCGCGGACATAAAGTCGATGGTCACGGTATTGCCACGATCTTCATAGCTGCCCCAGATGAGCCATCCAGCAATCATTAGCGCGATGAACGGCAGCAGCCAGAACGGAGAGATACGGCGTTTTGTTTTAATTTGCGCTTCAATCTGCGAAGCGGGCGTTTCCTGACTCATGTGCATCCCAAAGTAAGCGGCTGTCCAGCCATTCCACTGCAAGAATAGTCAATATTACCGCTGCACCGAAATAAAACGCAGCCGGTCCCATAGTAAAAGCAAGTATCTGATCGCGATTTATCAGTGACATTGTTAAGGCGATAACAAACAGGTCCAGCATCGACCAGCGACCAATCCAGGTCACCATACGGAGTAGCAGGATGCGGGTGCGTAATCCTTGTTCACATTTAAACTGGATGCTGAACAACAACGTAAACATCACAATCACTTTAGTGAATGGCACCAGGATACTGGCGATAAAAACAATGGCCGCTACGCCAACGTTGCTGTTCGCCAGGGACATGATACCGGTCAGAATAGTGTCTTCCTGACGGGCACCGTTAACGTAAATTACCGAGATGGGCAGCAGATTAGCAGGCAGCAACAGGACAATCGAGGCCAGCAGAGCTGCCCAGCACTTTTGGATGCTCTGATTTCTGCGCCAGCGTAATGGAATATGGCAACGGGGACAGCGGCCTCGGGCATCAGGATAACCTGTAAAGTGACAGCCGAGGCATACACGAAGCTGTCCGTCGGGGCGGCGTGCGGGCCTTTGTGGATAAAAACGTTCCCACAATTGCTCAACATTGAGGTGCGACAGCGTCAAAATGCTCAGGATCACCAGTGCGATAAAGGCATAGAGTCCCACTCCGGGCAGCAGAAAAGCGTAGTCCTGCACTTTGATCGAGGCGACGCCGATACCAACAAGATAGATATCAAGCATGACCCACTCTTTAAGCCTTTCCAGCATCAATAATACCGGGCGTAGGTTCATGCCGAGAATATTGCCAAACCACAGATAAGCGATTGATGACACGAGTATCACGGGAGCGCCAATGACGCAAAACATCACGAAGGATGCTGTTAGCGGATCGCCTTGCCGGGTCATCTGCCAGATGCCCTGTACTACATTCGCGTCAATGCGTATGCCTAATAAATAGATGTGCAGCAGCGGCTCTCCCCACGCAAAGGGCATCAGTAACAGCATGGTGAAAGCCATTGCCGCCAGTCGCGTTAACGACCAGTCACGGCCGTCACGAATTTTGGCCTGACAGCGTGGGCAGAATGCACTTTGGTGCGAACGCATTTTCGGCAAGCTAAACAGCAGGTCACATTCAGGGCATCGTTGGTAATGCGCACGGGGTAGCGCTTCACCAATGGACCTGATCGCTATTTTTTTAGTCGGCGTGATGCGTGGATAAGTAAGGGCCATGTATCGCGAATCAAAGTGTTGAAGTAATGTTATCTTAACCCATGATGGGAATGATCTTGAGCATTTACGCATTTAATGTTTATTTTAGTAGGCTGCAGTTTTAAGTAAGACAACTAAGTGATTACATAATGAACAAAATAGAGCTATACACGGATCTGAACCGTGATTTTCAGGCATTAATGGCAGGTGAAACCAGTTTTCTGGCAACGTTGGCGAATACCAGCGCGTTATTGTACGAACGTCTTGCAGAAGTGAACTGGGCAGGTTTTTACCTGCTTGAGAACACTACGCTGGTGCTCGGTCCCTTCCAGGGGAAAATCGCCTGCGTTCGCATCCCGGTAGGGCGCGGCGTGTGTGGTACTGCGGTGGCGCAGAACCAGGTTCAGCGTATAGAGGACGTGCATGCCTTTGATGGCCATATCGCTTGCGATGCTGCCAGCAATGCGGAAATCGTTCTGCCGATTACGGTTGAGAATCAAATTATCGGCGTGTTGGACATTGATAGCACAGCGTTTGGTCGCTTTACTGAAGAAGATGAACAGGGTCTGCGGACGCTTGTAGCACAGCTTGAAACCGTGCTTGCAACGACGGATTACAAAAAATTCTTTGCGACCGTCGCAGGATAATCAACGGATAACGTAGCAATTACTGATGACGTCATTATAATGACGCCTGTTCATGCCTGCGCTTGTTGGCTACGTCCGTTGTAATCAGGAAATTTCATGGAAAATCAACCTAAGTTGAATAGCAGTAAAGAAGTCATCGCGTTTCTGGCCGAACGCTTCCCGCAGTGTTTTAGTGCGGAAGGCGAAGCGCGCCCGCTGAAAATTGGCATTTTTCAGGATTTGGTAGAGCGTGTTGAGGGCGAAATGAACCTCAGTAAAACACAGCTCCGTTCGGCCTTACGTCTCTATACTTCAAGCTGGCGTTATCTGTACGGCGTTAAGCTGGGCGCAACGCGTGTCGATCTCGACGGCAACCCATGTGGTGAGCTGGATGAGCAACACGTTGAACATGCGCGTAAACAGCTTGAAGAAGCTAAAGCCCGCGTTCAGGCGCAACGTGCAGAGCAACAGGCGAAAAAACGCGAAGCGGCGGCCGCTGCTGGTGAAAAAGAAGACGCACCGCGTCGTGAGCGCAAGCCGCGTCCTGCACCGCGTCGTAAAGAAAGTGCTGAGCGTAAACCTCGCGCTGAAAAACCAGTGGCAAAAGCACCGCGTGCTCCTCGTGAAGAACAGCATACCCCAGTATCTGATATTTCAGTGCTGACGGTAGGGCAGTCTCTGAAGGTGAAAGCAGGTAATAATGCGATGGATGCCACCGTATTAGAAATCACCAAAGATGGCGTCCGTGTACAGCTGAATTCGGGTATGTCTTTGATTGTACGCGCAGAACACCTGGTGTTCTGAAACGGAGGCCAGGCCTGGCATGAACACTTTTTTTAGGCTTACTGCGTTAGCTGGTCTGCTTGCATTTGCAGGCCAGGCACTCGCTGTGGAAGACATCACGCGTGCCGATCAAATCCCCGTTTTAAAGGAAGAAACCCAGCATGCGACGGTGAGTGAACGTGTGACATCACGCTTTACGCGTTCACATTATCGCCAGTTCGATCTGGATCAGGCGTTTTCGGCAAAAATTTTTGACCGCTATCTGAATCTGCTCGACTACAGCCATAACGTGCTGTTGGCGAGCGATATCGAGCAGTTTGCCAAAAAGAAAACCGTCCTCGGTGATGAACTGCGTTCGGGCAAGCTCGATGTCTTTTACGATCTCTATAATCTGGCGCAAAAGCGCCGGTTTGAACGCTACCAGTACGCATTAAGCGTACTGGCTCGTCCAATGGATTTCACCGGTAACGACAACTTTAACCTCGATCGGAGTAAAGCTCCGTGGCCGAAAAGCGAAGCAGAGCTGAATGCGCTGTGGGACGGCAAGGTTAAATTTGACGAACTCAGCCTGAAGTTGACGGGTAAAACCGACGCTGAAATCCGTGAAACACTGACACGTCGTTACAAATTCGCCATCCGCCGGTTGGCACAGACAAACAGTGAAGATGTGTTCTCACTGGCGATGACCGCGTTTGCACGCGAAATCGATCCACATACTAACTACCTGTCTCCACGTAATACTGAGCAGTTCAATACTGAAATGAGCTTGTCTCTGGAAGGTATTGGCGCGGTTCTGCAAATGGATGATGACTACACCGTCATTAATTCCATGGTTGCAGGTGGCCCGGCAGCGAAGAGCAAAGCGATAAGCGTAGGCGATCGTATTGTTGGCGTCGGTCAGACCGGTAAAGGCATGGTCGATGTGATTGGCTGGCGTCTGGATGATGTTGTCGCGCTGATCAAAGGACCAAAAGGCAGCAAAGTTCGCCTTGAGATCCTGCCTGCGGGTAAGGGCACCAAGACACGTACAGTTACGCTGACGCGTGAGCGTATTCGTCTGGAAGACCGTGCCGTTAAAATGTCGGTAAAAACCGTTGGCAAAGAAAAAGTCGGCGTACTGGATATTCCTGGTTTCTATGTTGGCCTGACGGATGACGTCAAAGTTCAACTGCAGAAACTGGAAAAACAGAATGTCAGCAGCGTGATTATCGATCTGCGTACCAACGGTGGTGGCGCACTGACCGAAGCGGTCTCGCTTTCCGGTCTGTTTATCCCTTCTGGTCCGGTTGTCCAGGTTCGTGATAACAACGGCAAGGTGCGCGAAGACAGCGATACCGATGGCGTTGTTTACTACAAAGGCCCGCTGGTGGTGCTGGTTGACCGCTTCAGTGCCTCTGCATCAGAGATTTTTGCCGCAGCGATGCAGGATTACGGCCGTGCACTGATTGTCGGTGAACCGACGTTTGGTAAGGGTACCGTACAGCAGTATCGTTCTCTGAATCGTATTTACGATCAGATGCTGCGTCCGGAATGGCCGGCACTGGGTTCTGTTCAGTACACCATTCAGAAGTTCTACCGCGTTAATGGTGGCAGTACGCAGCGTAAGGGCGTAACGCCGGATATCATCATGCCAACAGGTAATGAAGAAACCGAAACCGGTGAGAAGTTCGAAGATAACGCGCTGCCGTGGGACAGCATTGATGCTGCAACCTACACCAAGTCCGATAACCTGACGCCGTTTGGGCCGGAATTGCTGAAAGAGCACAATGCACGTATTGCGAACGATCCTGAGTTCCAGTACATCATGAAAGACATTGCGCGTTTCAACGCAATGAAGGATAAGCGCAACATCGCCTCTTTGAATTACGCCCAGCGTGAGAAAGAGAATAACGAAGATGACGCAATGCGTCTGGCGCGTATCAACGATCGGTTTAAGCGAGAAGGTAAGCCGTTGCTGAAGAAACTGGACGATCTGCCGAAGGATTACCAGGAGCCAGATCCGTATCTGGATGAAACGGTGAAAATCGCGCTCGACCTGGCGCATCTTGAAAAAGAAAAGCCAGCGGAACAGCCCGCGACCAGTCAATAACGTCAAACAGGCACAAGAAATTGTGCCTGTTTTTTTAACAAGCGCATGAAGTCGTCAGTCTGATACGATAAAATGTAAAGTTGTGTCTTTCTGGTGACTTAGCACCTATGCATGCTTGAAAATAGCCGTAAGACCCATACGATATGGGTAATCGCATAGTGCGTTTTGTTAAATTGAGGTTAAAAGAAAATTATGATGCGAATCGCGCTCTTCCTGCTGACGAACCTGGCTGTGATGGTCGTTTTCGGGCTGGTATTGAGCCTGACAGGGATTCAGTCAAGCAGCGTTCAAGGCTTGTTAATCATGGCACTGCTGTTTGGTTTTGGTGGTTCCTTCATTTCGCTGCTGATGTCCAAATGGATGGCGTTAAAGTCCGTTGGTGGAGAAGTTATTGAGCAGCCGCGTAATGAGAGAGAACGCTGGCTGATGAATACGGTAGCGACTCAGGCTCGTCAGGCCGGAATTGCAATGCCGCAGGTCGCTATCTATCACGCGCCTGATATTAACGCGTTTGCTACCGGCGCACGCCGGGATGCTTCGCTGGTAGCGGTTAGTACTGGCCTGCTGCAAAACATGAGCCCGGATGAAGCTGAAGCTGTTATTGCGCATGAAATTAGCCACATTGCCAATGGTGATATGGTTACCATGACGCTGATTCAGGGGGTAGTGAACACCTTTGTTATCTTCATTTCGCGTATTCTTGCGCAAATTGCCGCTGGTTTTATGGGCGGGAACCGCGATGAAGGTGAGGAAAGTAACGGTAACCCATTAATCTATTTTGCCGTGGCGACGGTGCTGGAACTGGTGTTCGGTATTCTGGCGAGCATTATTACCATGTGGTTCTCACGCCATCGTGAATTCCATGCGGATGCCGGTTCTGCAAAACTGGTTGGTCGTGAGAAGATGATTGCCGCATTGCAGCGTCTGAAAACCAGTTATGAGCCGCAGGAAGCGACCAGCATGATGGCGTTCTGCATCAACGGTAAATCCAAATCGTTGAGTGAGCTGTTTATGACTCACCCACCTTTGGATAAACGCATTGAAGCGCTGCGTAGTGGTGAATACCTGAAGTAATCCGTGGTAAACGAAAAAGAGAAAGCGCGTCGAAAGACGCGCTTTTTTTATGCCTTAATCCGGGGCTGGGTTATGCGTAATCCGCTAACAATAGCCGCAACAGTTGCCAGGATGCCTGCAGTAATCAGCGAGACGTGCGTACCGCTGTCGCCAAATTGGTTTAGCATCAATGCAACCAGTGCTGCCCCGGTACTTTGTCCAAGCAAGCGTGCCGTTCCCAGCATCCCGCTCGCACCGCCACTGCGTTCACGCGGCGCGGAGGTAATGATGGTGTGGTTATTCGGTGACTGGAACAGGCCAAAACCCGCACCGCATAAAATCATCGGCCAGATGATATTAAAATCAGAAGGCGTTGCAGGCAGTAGCACCAGCGAGAATAACCCGCTTGCCATGACGGCCATACCCAGCGCACCTAAAAGACCCGCATGAACGCGTTCAATCAGATAACCAGCCAGAGGTGCCATGACCATGGTTGCGAGTGGCCATGGGGTCAGTAGTAGTCCTGTTTCGACTTCGCTACGACCCAGTACGGTTTGCAAAAAGAAGGGCAGGGAAACCATCGCCAACATTTGCGCGCTGAATGAACAGATTGACGTGCAAATCGAGAGCGAAAACAGCGGAATGCGCAGCAGGTCAACCGGTAATAACGGTACCGGTAGTGCGAGCTGGCGACGGATAAAGAAAAAACCTACCACGATGAGACCTACGAGCTCAGCACCAATTAACTTAAGCGATTGCCCTTGTGCAAAACCACTTAGTGCGGTGATTAGCAAACCGAACGTTAGTGCATTCATTACCGCGCTGGGCAGATCAAAACGTGGCTTATTGTTACGCGGTGTATTAGGTGGCAGGAAGCGCATGGCCAGCAGCAACGCGATAATCCCCAGTGGAACGTTAATCAGAAACAACCATTTCCACGAGGCAATCGAAAGGATCGCTGCCGCAATAGTCGGGCCTGCTGCTGAGGAAACCGCCACGATAAAGGAGTTGATCCCCATGCCTCGCCCAAGCTGGCGCTGCGGATAAATCAGGCGAATGAGTGCTGTATTCACGCTCATCAATGCCGCGCCGCCGAAACCCTGAGCCACTCGCGCCAGTGTGAGCATGTGCAGCGAATCGGAGAGGGCACAGAAGAGTGATGCGAGCAGAAATACCACCAGTCCGCACTTGTATATGCGTCGGTAGCCAAACATATCACCCAAAAATGAGAGAGACAGGAGTGATACGACAATCGCGATTTGGTAGGCGTTAACGACCCAGATTGAGCTGGCTGCGGAGGCCTGAAGATCGGTGGCAATCGTCGGCAGGGCAACGTTAGCAATTGCGCCGTCCAGTACTGCCATAGAGATGCCAATAACAATGGTTAAAATTGCACCATATCGCTGGGGCAATGGCAGGCCATCGGCCTGAATTTTTTCCATAGGAAGTCAATTTTGTCGGAAATTATGATGAGAATAATAATTTTAGCATTGATATTCAGGCGTTAGGTCGCAGATTTGTAACTAAGTGAGCAAAGACAGATTGCGGCGGTTGGTACGTGAAATTATAATAAAAACCGGTTCTGATTTTTATAAAACACTCGCAATGAGGTGGTAAATGGCTATCGCAGATCTGGATAAACAACCCGATTCTGTATCTTCTGTGCTGAAGGTTTTTGGCATCCTGCAGGCGCTGGGTGAAGAGCGCGAAATTGGTATTACCGAATTGTCACAACGCGTCATGATGTCGAAAAGCACCGTTTATCGCTTTTTGCAGACCATGAAAACGCTGGGTTATGTGGCACAAGAAGGCGAGTCTGAGAAATATTCCCTGACCCTGAAACTATTTGAGCTGGGCGCACGTGCATTACAGAACGTTGATCTGATCCGTAGCGCTGACATCCAGATGCGCGAACTTTCGCGTCTGACCAAAGAAACAGTACATCTTGGTGCGCTGGATGAAGACAGCATTGTCTACATCCATAAAATTGACTCGATGTACAATTTGCGCATGTATTCCCGCGTAGGTCGTCGTAATCCGCTGTACAGTACCGCTATTGGTAAAGTACTGCTGGCATGGCGTGACCGCGATGAAGTGAAACAAATTCTGGATGGTATTGAGTACAAACGCAGTACAGATCGTACAATCACGAACACCGATGAATTACTGGCATTGCTGGACAAAGTCCGTGAGCAGGGCTATGGCGAAGACAACGAAGAGCAGGAAGAAGGACTGCGCTGCATCGGTGTACCGGTATTTGATCGTTTCGGCGTGGTTATTGCGGGTTTGAGTATCTCATTCCCGACGCTGCGTTTTTCTGAAGAACGTTTGCACGAATATGTCGAAATGCTGCACACCGCAGCGCGTAAGATTTCAGAGCAAATGGGTTACAACGATTACCCGTTCTGATTTTAACGCGTTGCGAAGCGCAAAAAACCCGATACAGCGTATCGGGTTTTTTTACGACCTGCCGTCGTAGCCGGAGCAAATAACGTACTGACTTTTTGCTGCTATATTAACCGTTATCGATAACTACGGTGCTTTTCCTCAACAGGGGACAATCTGACAGGCCAATGATGCCGCTGTTGGTATGGACGTATTGCGCGGTGCTGGTCCCGCGGGCGGTCAGATATTGACATTGCAGGCCCAGACCTGCTGCAGTCTCCTTACTTCCTATCAAAACGCCGTAGCCACTCAGTAATAAACCGATCCAAACCAGAGCGAGCAACACAATAGCGCGGATAATCAGACGCATTACAACCTCTTATCTTTTCTCGTTATTCTTAGATTAGCCTGTACACGGGATGAAACAAGTGAATCATTCCTAAAAACATTTAATGCCGTTACAGTTAACTTAGGGTTTAGGTAACTCATGATAATTTATCAACATAAGCTGTAGGTTTGTAGAGTGGAGTTGGAGTGAAAAAAATTCGATGGGTGGTCCTGATAGTTGTCGTGCTGGTATGCATGCTGATGTGGGCGCAGGTGTTCAACATCATGTGCGATCAGGACGTACAATTTTTCAGCGGAATTTGCGCCATCAATAAATTTATTCCCTGGTAAGCGCATTTCAGTAACAGTTGATTACCTTCTTGTGCGGCAATGGTAAACTACGCTGTCTACATTGAGGTGGTGAAATGAACGAAGTTTTGAATTCTGGCGCGTTGAGTTTTGCGTCTTTAGCGGTATCGGTGGTGGTTCTGGTAATCGGGCTTGTATTGTGGTTTTTCATCAATCGGGCAAGTTCGCGTACTAACGAGCAGATTGAACTGCTTGAGGCGTTGTTGGATCAGCAAAAACGACAGAACGCATTGCTCCGTCGTCTTTGTGAAGCTAACGAACCGGAAAAAGCAGAAGAGCCTGCTGCGGTGCAAACTCAGGATGAAGATGATGACATCATTCGCCTGGTAGCCGAACGGTAGTAAACAGAAAGACAGGGTGAGAGTCTGTAGATGCTATTCTCAGATGCTTCATCCTGTCGTCAACGATATCAGATTATTTTCTTCTGCAACAATCCAGTAATTACTGCGCTGGCACACGTGGAACCTGCGCTTTTCCAGATGCTCTGACCAATTAATATCTTATCTCTGGTTCGACATAAATATAATTATCCATAGA
>NZ_JANEWL010000083.1:0-22442 GCF_028069815.1 Citrobacter sp. Awk 2 | reverse complement strand
AAATCAAGATGAATTTGCAAAACGAAAAACAACAAAATTGCACTTTAGATTAATAAATACAATGAATTAAGCTGAAGACAAAAATGATGGGGAGATGAATGGCATTGATCTTGTTCACAAAATAGCCACAAACTACTGATTAAATTTGCGGCATCAGTCACAAACAAAAGACACAATTAATTAACACTTTCAGGGATGAAACAGGATGAAGATCACTCTTCGATACTGCGCAACTCGATGAATGCCCAGTAACCGGAACCATGAATGCCAAGGTCCAGAACGTCAGAGTGTTGAGGTTGAGGTGGAAGTACTGCGCAATCATAACAATGCAGTTGTAATGGCGGCATGGCGGTTGAAGAGAGGATCAAATTCGACGCGGCACAGAAAATGAGTGTCGTAACGCCGGGGCTGAGTTGGTATTGCGCTTGCGTGTCGACCGTCTGCCAACTCAACGTAGCATCAAAGCGTTCTGGCTGATAAATAAGATTAAAATCCAGAATCGGTCCATCCACCAGTTCGCTGTCCACGCGGCTATTACCGGAGAATGCCCCGGTATCGAAAGCATAAAGCGTCACGCCGGAAGCCGAATCAATGTGCAATGTCATCCCATTGCCGCGCAGTACCGACAGCAGCCGCTGGTATCCCTGATAGCGTGAAAACTCACCGGCCTGTGCCACCTCCGCCATTGAAAGTCGCCACTGAAAATTGTCATCTTCTGGCGGAAAACGCTGAATTTCCCGGGTCATTCCGGCCCCGTTTTTCCACGGCATCAGCCTGTAATCGTCGTAACGCAGCACATGCCATCCATTCATGACGTGAAATGTCCTTTTAAACGATGGCGAGTTCCCGGGTACAGCAGTCGGGCATAGCTGACATTAACCTGTTGTGACCAGGTCCGGCGGCAAATAAGCAGGCAAGGCTCATGAGGCGCAAGCTGAAGCCACTTGCTTTGCAGCGCAGTGGCCGAAACAGCTTCAACAACATGCTCCCCTTCAGTAAGCGGTGCCAGCCTGTTCAGGTAAATATTCGGTGTTAACTGGGTAAAATCCTGCTGAAGGTACTCCGGCGCTACGTCCGGATTAACAAAACGATCTTCAATCTGAATAGGGATATCATTTTCATAGTGAATGATCGAAGAGTGAAAGATTTCACTTCCGGGCTGCATATTCAGTGCCATAGCCTGCTCTCTCGTGGCACTCACTGTCTGCAACAGCATCACAGAGCTACGATGCTGATGATTTCTCGCCTGTATCTCATCGGCAATATTCTGGATCTCGAACAGCGCTGACTGCCTTTTCGGTTCAGCCACAAATGTTCCGACCCCCTGCAGTCTGACCAGTAACCCTTCTGCTGTCAGTTCCCGCAGGGCGCGATTAATCGTCATTCGGCTAAAGCCGAGCAATTGAACCAGTTCAGATTCCGAAGGAACACGATCATTGGGCCGCCACTCACCGCTGTTGATTCTATCCGCGACCATCGCCTTGACTTTGGCATACAGTGGGAGCGGAACGGAGTGCTCAACTGCAAGTTTATGCGACATCAACGTCATTACCTGAATTTCCTTTATCTGGCAAAAAGAGAGCGACTTACCCTCAATCTTAGAGAGAGTTATGCACACTGTATAGCCCACGTCGTTTTTAATTCCGTCCTGAACCCGCTGTGCATACTTTTGAGTAGCACAAAAAAGAAATGGCATACTCACCCGTTGGTATTATTTTTTTGTCGACGGCATCACCTTTTCTCTAAGTAAAATTCATGAGATCAACTGGCGTACGTCTAATACTTATTCTAGGGTTAAATCATGTCTTCTTGTGTCACATTATTGCTTTTTTAAAGCAAAAAATGTGGTTATTTGAAAAAGGTGAAGGATATGGCTCTAGTCTTCGACAAACGCTTAATTCTTTTTTGCTGCGCCTTTTCCATTATTCCGGCGGCAAATGCAGCGTCCACCAACGGGACATTTCAGGTACTGATGACGATCCAAAAAGCGTGTACCGTCACTGCGGGGTCGGCTTCAAATATTACTCTCGGTCCCGTGAATACCACAGCGACAAATACCAGCGCAAGCAACACAATTTCAATTAATTGCTCAAAAACTACCCCCTACTTTATTGGTCTGGCACCTTCAACGGCCAACGGCGGGACACCCACGGGGTCCGGCGCCATGTCCTCTGTCGCAAATGCAGCAAACAATACCGATAAAGTGCCTTATCAATTGAACCAAACATCAGCAACAGGACCGGTCTGGGGGAATACGGCCACCACCACCACGGTAGGAAATGGTGTTGCATCTCAGGGAACAGGGCTTCAGCAGAGTTTTACCGTTTATGCCACCGCGCCAAGCGCGAACTTCACACCTGACGACTATGCCGACACCGTAACGGTAAACGTTAACTACTAAATTCAGGAACACCGATGACAGTAAAACTGCCTGTACAGCAGTATGCCTGCGCATGCCTGTTAGGAGCGGCTGTGAGCGTAAATCCGGCGACAGCCAGCGGATTGCAGGTTGCCCCAGTCACATTAACGCTGCAAGCGTCGCAAAATGCCGATGGGATCTGGCTAAGCAATGCCGGAGAAAACGTGCTGAATGCCCAGGTTCGGGTCTTTCGCTGGAGCCAAAGCGCTTACGGCGACAAGCTGTCTCCCTCTCAGGGGCTGGTTATCAGTCCGCCAATGCTGGCGCTAGCCCCTGGTGAACGCCAGTTGATTCGTGTTATTCGCACCGGCCCGCCCTCGGCACATACTGAAGATGCCTATCGGTTATCCATTGACGAATTACCGCCAGCAAAATTACAAAAAAATAAACTTCAGTTTGTACTGCATTATTCCATACCTGTTTTTATTCAACCAACGGCACAGGCTGAAACCCAGGCAAAATTGCAATGGACATTACAGCAACTTGACGGCAAAAAATTTCTTGAAGTCAGAAATCAGGGAAATGGTCATGCGCAATTATCAGCGGCAACCTTTATAAACCATAATGGCGCGAAAAAAGTCATTACGCCGGGACTATTAGGCTACGTTCTTCCGGGCTCAACAATGCGGTGGATATTATCCCCGTCCGCCAGTGATACCCATTATGGCGGTAAAGTTGAAGTAACAATTAATGGCCAAAAAACAGTACAAGATCTCTAAGAGATCCTGGCTTCTGGTAAAATGTTGCTTACTCAATGGAGCATTATTATCTGGAATGGTTTCAGCTTACGCGGACAATAATAACCAGACAAACAGTGGAATTATTGGTGACGCAACACCTCTTGCGGGCATCGATTTATATCTCGACGTGACCCTGAATGGAAACCCTGTCGGATTGGTTCATTTTGGCTATCAGAATGAAAAACTCTATGCTGGCGCAAATACCCTACGACAATTGGGTTTTCGCTTACCGCAAAATACGGCAGCCACCGTCGGTCTGAACGATATTGCCCAACTGAGCATTGACTACAACGTCGAACAACAAACCCTGGCGCTCACTGTGCCGCTCAGTTCCCTTGATCTTGTCACCACGCAGGTGAACCCGACCGGCGAAGCGACACCAATAGCATCAAACTCACGTGGGGCATTACTTAATTACGATGTCTATGCTCAGCAGGGAGATGAAAGCAGCGCCAACACATTTAGCGAGTTGCGCGCGTTTAATGGCTTAGGGGTGTTCAGCACAACCCAACTGACGCAATATTCCACCGCGCCCAACGCAGATAATGCCTTCTACCGTATGGACACCCGTTGGCGCACGTCATTTCCGGATAATATGTTGGCAATAAACGTTGGCGATACCCTGACAAGCTCGCTCACCTGGTCCCGACCGACCCGTATTGGCGGCATCCAGATAGGAACCGATTTTGGTTTACAGCCGTATATGCCAACCACCCCGCTTCCCTCCTATCTTGGTTCTGCCACGCTTCCTTCAAACGTTGAGTTGTACGTCAATGGGGTTAAGTACTACAACGGGGAGGTTCCGGCCGGAAGTTTTCAAATCAACACTATGCCTAATATCAGTGGCGCAGGGACCGGTCAGGTGATGATGACCGACGCGCTGGGCAGAACGACAGTACAAAACTTCTCATTTTACAACGATCAGCAACTCCTGCGAGAGGGGCTAACAGCCTGGTCAGCGGAATTCGGTGCAGTAAGAGAGAATTACGGTTACGCCTCATTTGATTATGCCAGCGCCCCTGTGTTTAGCGGGACCTGGCGTCGGGGATTCAGTAACACCTTTACTGCAGGTACGCACGCGGAAACCAGCGATGGGCTGATCAACGCAGGTTTCAGCAATGACTGGGTTCCCGGCCCGCGCAGCGGCACAGTGTCCACCGCATTGGCAGCCAGTACGGACTCAGGGAAAAGCGGATTTTTGTACAGTGTCGGTTACCGTTGGTCAGGTGAACAGTTTAATTTCAGCACCAGCACAACGGCGACGTCGGGTGACTACCGTGATGTCGCAACCCATTATGGTGAGCCGCCGCCCTCGCTGAGCAGCAATACGGTGATAGGTTATGCAATGCCGTCTGCCGGCAACGTCAGCCTGAGCTACCTGCAGTTTCGCTATCCGCACGATAGCGCGGTGCGCTACGCCAACGCCAGTTGGTTCAAATCCGTCACCGATAACGTCTCACTCAATGCCGGCTTTAACCAGAATATTGACGACACCCGCGATCGCAGCGTTTACCTGATGGTGACGGTCACCACCAGCGGTAATCTGAGCGCCAGCAGCACCGTACAACGTACCAATAATGAAACCGGCTACCAGATCAATGCCAGCCAAACGCCACCGGGTGACGGCGGCTGGGGATGGAACGTTGCAGCCAGCCAGCAAGCTTCCCGGCAAAGCGGCCAGGGGGAAGTTGGATATTTGGGCCGTTTCGGAAAAGCCTACACCGGATTTAGTCGCCTACCCGACAACCACTACGGTTATGCTGGCGCGACCGGCTCCCTTGTTGCGATGGGGGGAGGTTTGTTCGCGGCTCGGGAAATCAACAATGGTTTTGCCGTCGTATCTACGGACGGCATTCCGGACGTGCCCGTCAAGCTGCAAAATAACCTTGTCGGTCGCACCGACGATCAGGGTCTGCTGCTGGTCACATCACTCAACAGCTATCAAAACAATCAAATCAGTATTGACCCCATGGATCTCCCCGCCAATATGCGGATCGCCCGTGTTGAAGCCAATGCAACACCGGCGGATCGTTCCGGAACCCTGGTCAGTTTTGGTATCACTCCCGTACGCGCCGCGCAGGTTACTCTCGTTAACGAACAAGGTAAGGCCATTTCTGAAGGCAGCATGGCATATATCACTAACGGCACCGGCCAGTCATCCGTGGTCGGATTCGATGGTATGGCCTGGTTTGACACCCTGGAACAGCACAACAGATTACGCGTCGACACAGATACCGGTAGCTGTGGCGCACAATTCGATTATCCCGCCAATGCAAAGGGGATCGTACAGATAGGCCCGCTGGAATGTCGGTCACAATAGCAGGAGTTCATTCATGAGATTAAGACAGTTACTGTTTATCGCTACACTCCTCCTCTGTCCAGGGATAAGCCATGCGGTAACCTGCTCCGTAAGTAACGTCCAACCCATTAGTTTTGGTGCAGTGGACCCGTTGTCATCATCAGGCGCAACGACCTCAATGACCTTTACCTGGACTTGTGCAAAAGAAGTGACCGACGTACTGGCGGGGATTAACCTCTGTTTTAATATTGGCGCATCGGCCGTCAGCGGTCAGGTGGCAACACGGAATATGTCGTTAAGCGGAACACCTGCCAGAACGTTAAGCTATCAGCTATATCAGGACGCCGGGCACAGTAAGATCTGGGGGAGTCAGTATCAGAGCGGCACCACGTTTCCCATGGTACAACTTAACTTGCTCAATTTGATCCCAGTGACTGGTTCGCTGACCGTATCCGCTCAGCTCGTCACTCCGCAAACCTCTGCGGTCCCCGGAAGTTATCAGGACAGCTATACGGCAGCCACGGCGCTTATCACCCTCAACCCTGGATTAGTTATTCCGCCTTCCACGTGTGGTGATACCGTTGCCGCCAGACTCCCCTTCACCGTATCAGCCACTGTCAGCAAACAGTGCAATATCACATCGGCCACTAACATTAGTTTTACCCCGGTGAAGGCAACTCAGCGCAATGCGACAGCATCAAATACCATCGGGGTGGCATGCACCAATAACACCCCTTATACCATTGGACTACAACCCTCCAACGGCAATACTGCAGGCAGCGGTGTGATGAGCGGAACGGGGGCTAACAGCGATAAAGTCCCTTATCAACTCAGCTCAACGCCAGGACCTTCCGGTACCGTGTGGGGCAACACCTCGCTCAATACCGTTACAGGCACTGGCACCGGTTCTGCTACGCCGTATTCAGTGTATGCCACCGTTCCCAGCGCGAACTACACGCCCGACAACTATGCGGACACCGTCACCATCTCAGTGACTTACTGACGCGCCGCTAAAATGCAATCAAGAAAACACAAATAATTATCATATTGTTTACTTTTAGAGGTACATCATAAATCTGACAAATAGTCATTCTCATGTGCCATGCATATTAAATGCCCGAATCGCCATTTGATCGCAAACATTCGCAAAATCAATAGATAATTATTCACTTAACGCTTAATTCACGTGTTTTTTATATGGCTATTGGGAGGCTGGTGGGCAGGCCGTTTCTTGAAAAAAATGTTAAATTTAAGTTTATATGGTGAGATCCACTGTATACCACGGCCAAATTAAGAACATATTACTTTTATAACTAAGGTTTATCATGGATAAGTTATCTTACGCTTCAGATAGCAGCACATCTGCCTGGAATACCTACCTGCAACAAATCGAGCGTGTGGCCCCTTACCTGGGCGAACTTTCCCATTGGGTGGATACCCTGCGCCACCCGAAACGCGCGCTAATTGTCGATATTCCGGTGCAGATGGATGACGGCACTATTCGCCATTTTGAAGGATATCGTGTACAGCACAACCTCTCCCGCGGCCCGGGAAAAGGCGGTGTGCGTTATCATCCTGATGTTGATCTTAATGAAGTGATGGCCCTTTCCGCCTGGATGACCATCAAATGTGCCGCACTGAACCTGCCGTACGGCGGTGCCAAAGGTGGCGTTCGCGTCGACCCATTCTCGCTGTCTGAAGGTGAACTGGAGCGTTTGACCCGTCGCTATACCAGCGAAATCGGCATTATCATTGGGCCGCAAAAAGATATTCCTGCGCCAGATGTCGGCACTAACGGCAAAGTGATGGCATGGATGATGGATACCTACTCCATGAACCACGGCACCACCGTAACCAGTGTGGTCACCGGTAAGCCTATCCACCTTGGCGGTTCGTTGGGTCGTGATAAAGCAACGGGTCGTGGCGTGTTCGTCAGCGGTCTGGAAGTGGCTCGTCGTGCCAACATCGACGTTGAAGGCGCGCGCGTTGCGGTACAAGGCTTTGGTAATGTCGGTAGTGAAGCGGCTCGCCTGTTCGCCAGTGCTGGCGCACGCGTCGTTGCCATTCAGGATCATACTGCCACCCTGTTTAACACCACCGGGATCGACATGACCGCGTTGACCGCCTGGCAGTTGGAGCACAAACAGATTGCCGGTTTCCCTGGGGCGGAAACTATCGCCAGCGAAGCCTTCTGGAGCGTGGAGATGGATATCCTGATCCCTGCCGCACTGGAAGGACAGATTACCCGTCAACGTGCAGAAATACTGACCTGCAAACTGGTGCTTGAGGGCGCTAACGGCCCAACTTACCCGGATGCCGATGATATGCTGGCAAGCCGCGGTATCATCGTGGTTCCTGACGTCGTATGTAACGCAGGCGGCGTCACCGTCAGCTACTTCGAATGGGTTCAGGACATGGCCAGCTTCTTCTGGAGCGAAGAAGAGATCAACAATCGCATGGATAAAATCATGACCGATGCGATGGTTCATGTGTGGGAGAAAGCGGCGGAGAAATCCTGCTCATTGCGCACTGCCGCCTATATTGTGGCCTGCGAGCGTATCCTGCTGGCACGTAAAGACCGTGGTATTTATCCGGGATAATACGAAGGCCGATACGCCAACGTTTTTGACCGACGATAAACGCCAGTCGTGAGTTACGCCAATAATGCGGCATTATTTGTGGCATTATTGGCGTGTAGTCGCCTGATTCACCCGCCCCGCTTTCTGCGTTTTACTTACCCAATATCTGCGTATTTTGTTAGCCAATAAACATTAAATTCCGTCGCAGCAACCATAATTTGCGTTAAGAACGCATAGCGATGCATTATTGGCCGCAATGTCTACTACCAATATTACGCCCCGCATATATATTGACGAACTGATTAAAAATCCCGAATAATCGTCGAATTATGGCATTCTGGCTGCAGGGAAAGTTGCCTGACACAGTGCGATTAGATCGGGCCGGGAAAACTCAGCGAATAACCACGTGAGAATATAATGGTCGATCATTCATCTGCTTCTGAGCACAACGATTTTACTCGTTGCCTGTCTCTTTTCGACAGCGCATTTCCACAAATCTTATCCCTGCTGGGTATGCCAGTCCCCACGCAGCTCTCGCCTGATACGTTTTATTATTCACTTGATAAAGCCCGAGAGAAATTGGGCAACTGGAACAGTGTAGCGGCTCGATTTAACTATAACGAGCAGGAAATGGCGAGCTTTCTTGCGGCACTTAGAACCTTGAAAAAATGGCTCGTCAGAAATACAGATGGCCAGCCCGCGGACAGAAATCTGACCATTGCCGCGTTGCGTCTTTTGTGGCAGCTCGAATATTTGCGAGAAAAACAACCTCAATTAACTTATTCAACGACGCTGCATAACGAAGGCGAAGAAAAGCAGTTACGTAGTTTGCAGCAGGTACGGGCATTAGAGTTGACCATTCGTAGTTTAATTAATGAAGCGTACAATAACCAACAAGCCCTACTTGAGCACCTAAACAAATTATTTGGTCAGGAACGTGTGAAAAAATGGCTGAACGTTGCCGATCGTGATGACGTATTGAGTGGGACCCTTTTCAGTGAACTCGCCTCACTGTTTATTGATAAAAACGAATATCCCATCCACTATTCTCCGCTTTATCAATATACCCCGTTGCTCAGCTTTGTTAACGATAAACGTACAACACTGAACACCTTTCTTGACGATATTCGCGTAATTCGCAACCGTCTGGCGCATCACAAGCGGGTAACCTCCGTCCAAACAACATTGGTGAATTACTATTACCGAGAAATTACTGAGCCGGTACAGGAGGCCTTCGATGAAGGCCGCGTAAAAGTTAACCCTGATCGCTTTTTTGATGACAGCAATGCTGAGGTTGCTCGCTATTTCGAACGGACCAGCCAAAAGATTGAAGATCTCGGCGGCGACGTTCAGGAAATAAAGGATGACCTGGCGGCTCAGGCTCAGGATATTGGTAAAATCAAAATTGAAACGGGCATCATTCGCAAGTATGTAGTCTGGGTGCTGGGCGGTATCGCCGTCCTTATTGTTGGCTCGGTACTGACTTTTGGAACTTCAACCAAGACGCTGGTGAATACGGAGTCCATCCGTAGCGATCTCGGGGAAGTGGGTAAAACGGTTGCCGGTGCGAAAAAAGAAACCAGTAACGATCCGCGTAAAGAACTGGCGAATATCGGCATTGCCTGGGATGAAAAAAATCTTCGCGCCGCTATCGACCGCGGTGACACCCAGGTTGTCAATTTGTTTCTTGCCGGAGGCATGCGCTGGAAACTGTATTATGCCGAAGCCGCATTACAGGAAGATCGCCAGGAAACGTTGAATGCCCTATTACAATCAGCATCGTTGATGGATGAAAAAAACGGTTGTCTCAGAATGGCCGGTAAATTACGTCAGCATGCGAACCACAACAATGGCACGCTGACCCCCATACAGATTCGTTATTTAAAAACATTCTGTTCTTCTGCCAAGGATGTTCAGGGTATTAAAGCAGAACTGGACAGCGCGCTTAATTTTGAGAAAGCCCAGAAGAAAGCTTACGATGAAGAAATGGCCAAAAATGAACCTGCGGGTCGCTGTGAACGCCGTTTGATGGCCGATAATGCGCGTGACTTACTGGCTGACGCGGCGCAGTTTTCACTGCAAAGACCTACCACCTATTCACTCCACGATGTGTTATTGAAAGAACTGAATACGCGTCTGATGTTCGGCACGCTCAACGGGGCTGAGTTAAAAAGCCTGGTTAAGAACTACTGCGTAAAACAAGAAAACCATGAACCCAATATTGCGATTGACGATAACTGGAGTCGCTCACAACGGGTCATTTATAACGTAGTCAAATAATGAGCGATACACTAACACATTCATCGACAGAGAATTATATGTTCGCATTCAGCAATGCATGGCCGCAGTTTACTTTCGAGTTCAATCCGTCGCAGCGTGATGCACCGGCAGGCAGCCTGCTGATCGGATTGGGCGACGGCAATGATACGGAAAGCCATAAGGGTGTCGCGCTCAATAACAAAGGATACCGTGCAGGTCACTACAATTCGGTGAGTGAACTGGTGGCAAATGCCGACGATCGTCAATGGACTATATGGCGCAGCAAACTCTCCAGTGTCCAGGGAATACAACGAATCGTTATCGAAGATTTCTCTCTGGATACCTGTTTTACGCTATTGCTGTTTTTGAACCATCTCGATGCCGCTGGTTCGCTGTCGCTATCAACACATCCGTGGCTGGAATACGTCACCGCATGGGAAAGCGGTATTTACCTGGACGGTGATGATACGACGCGTTCTGCCGCGTGCTTGTTATCCGCACTCGCGCATAGCAGCCTGTGCGAACAACCCATGGATGATACTGCCGTTGTTCGCCACAACATGTTGGCCTGCCTGCGCCTGTTGAGCGATATGATAATAGCCAACCCCGACCCTACCGCAGGCATTATGCCCATGCACACGCAATGTTATGCAAGTGCGGTCGCAAGTCTGGCGTATGAGCAACAGATTTACCAACACGTTATCAAGCGTTCGGTGACCTGCCAACTCCTGCTGGACCTCGGCACAGGCCGGCGGCAAACGGTGGTTGATGCACTGTTTATCACCGAAACGCTCCCTTCCGGGATGCTGAAAATTCTCGCCCGCTGCGACAAAGAACGCAGTTGGACGCACAATGGATTTGGGTTGCTGGCCATTTATCGCCCGCGAGAAGTGGGCACGGGCAATGATATCGTTATTTCACTCAACCCCATTCAGGGGACGCGCCTTGATGCCCTGTGGTCCGCTCTGGAACAACGTGAAGATGCGGCCTGGCAAGGGTTACGCCCGCACGATACGCCGCGTTTTCTCGAAAGCTATCGCCTGGCCGGAAGCGATAAATTAATCCCTGGAGCACCGAACCAACCCTGGTACGACGATCAAGGCAGAATGACGCTCATTGCGGCACCGAAGCAGCTTGCGCCCGGAGAGCCTGGCTCGAAACTGACCTGGCAACAAGACGTTTTGCCCGCAATCTGGGAGAATTATTTTACCCGTTACCTTGATAACGCTATTGTGCCAATAGCTTTACCCGAACTGGATTGCCGCACAAAGGGTAAATGCATTCGTGTCTATCAGCATCGCATCCCGGAGGGCGGTGATATTACGATCGTCCCGCTGATGCGTATGATCGATACCCCCACCTTCCATGCCTGGCTGGCAGCACAGAGCGATAGCACGCGCGTCGTCCGGAGTCCTGCGGATCTGCCTCCCGCCAGTGAGTACAGCAGCCAGTGGTACAGCAATATTCTGGTCGTCGCTCACCGTCATGGCGTCACATTCTTCTGTCGCGAAGAAGAGGATAAACATCTGGCGATACTGATTAAAGCGGCCATTTCAGTCGCGGATGTCAGCCATGAGTATGAAGATTTTCTGGCGAACTCTGGCCAACAGATTGAACAGTGGCTCAAGGATCTGCTCGAATCGCAGCAAATGCACAACCGAAAGGGAAAAATTCGTCGTCTATCTGACTGGTCCGAAATGATGCTGGAAACCAAGGCCCGGGCGCTAAAAGCCATGAATAAAGGTGCTTTAGTCGGCAACGATGCCCTACATAACCAGCTGAGTGACGATCTCTCGCGGCAGTGGGGATTGTCTGAGCAACGCCAGGAGCTCATGGCGCAGATAGAGCAATTGGATCAGCTCATGCGCCAGGCGATTAGTCAGCGTCAGGAAAAACGTCAACGTATTTACGGCGCCCTGTTTTCCGCTTTAGCACTCGGCGCGGCGGCTAACCATATTTGGGAACCGATTAAAGAGATAAAAACAACAAACCTTTATGAATGGCAACTCATGCTATTCAAAGAGCAGCCAGCCCCGGCAATGGACAAATTACAGGCTATTGCTGCAGATGCCGCACGATATGAAGTCTATACCCTGGCTATTCTGCTCATTTTTGGTTTTATTGGTTTTATCTTGTTCTGGTTTTTCGATTTTAATGGCAAAGAAGAGTAAGGAATAACGTTTTATTCACGATGCCGTTAGCATAAACCTTGCCGCATCTCTCACTTCCGCTGTTTTATGCACCAATACGTTTCAATACGGAACATCACCAGATGCTAATGTTCCGTATTGAAACGCCAATCACATCAATTTTCTTTTGACTACCCGTGTGCAAAATTACCTTATCGGCAGCGAGAGGTCGCCGTGGCGCTGTACAAACCGATACCCTACATCAGATGTCTGCCTGAATGTGCAGCCATCTCAGGACTGTCTGCGGAGCATAAACAATGAAAAAATTGATCAACCGTGTTGAAGACGTACTGAACGAACAACTCGCCGGGCTGGCAAAAGCCTACCCTTCTCTGGCACTGCATCAGGACCCGGTGTATGTCACTCGCGCGGATGCGCCAGTGATGGGCAAAGTGGCGCTGCTTTCCGGTGGCGGTAGCGGCCATGAGCCAATGCACTGCGGCTACATTGGCCAGGGTATGCTCTCCGGGGCCTGTCCGGGTGAAATTTTCACCTCGCCAACACCGGATAAAATGTTTGAATGCGCCATGCAAATTGACGGCGGCGAAGGCGTACTGCTGATAATCAAAAATTACACCGGCGACATTCTTAACTTCGAAACGGCAACCGAGCTGCTGCATGAAAGCGGCGTCAAAGTCACCACGATGGTCGTGGATGATGACGTGGCGGTGAAAGACAGTCTGTACACCGCCGGTCGCCGCGGTGTGGCAAATACGGTATTGATTGAAAAACTGGTCGGTGCGGCCGCAGAACGCGGTGACTCACTGGATGCCTGTGCAGCGCTGGGACGCCAGTTGAACAACCAGGGTCATTCCATCGGGATTGCCATTGGTGCCTGTACCGTGCCGGCGGCCGGTCAACCGTCATTCACCCTACAGGACAACGAAATGGAGTTTGGCGTCGGTATCCACGGCGAACCCGGCATTGACCGCCGTCCATTCTCTTCGCTTGATCAAACTGTGGATGAAATGTTTGACACCCTGCTGGAAAACGGCCACTACAGTCGTACGCTGCGTCACTGGGATCACCTTCAGGGCGCCTGGCAGGAAGGGAAAGAAAACAAACGCGCGCTACAGAGCGGCGATCGCGTGATTGCGCTGGTCAATAATCTCGGTGCGACACCGCTGTCTGAACTCTTCGGCGTGTATAACCGCCTTGAAAGCCGTTGTCAGGATGTCGGTATTGTCATCGAGCGTAACCTGATTGGCTCTTACTGCACCTCTCTGGATATGACCGGTTTCTCAATCACCCTGCTACAAGTGGATGACGAAACGCTGAGCTTATGGGATGCACCGGTTCACACCCCTGCACTCAACTGGGGTAAATAAGGAGATTCATGATGTCCCTCACCAGAACACAAATTGTTAACTGGCTCTATCGCTGCGGCGAAATATTCACCACCGAAAGCGATTTTCTTACCGGCCTTGACCGGGAAATCGGCGATGCCGACCACGGTCTGAATATGCACCGCGGCTTCAGTAAAGTGGTCGAAAAGCTCCCGTCCATTGCGGATAAAGACATCGGCTTTATTTTGAAAAATACCGGGATGGTACTGCTCTCAAGCGTCGGTGGTGCCAGTGGCCCGCTGTTCGGCACCTTTTTCATCCGCGCGGCGCAGGTCACTCAGGCCCATCAAAGCCTGACGGTTGACGAGTTGTATCAGATGATGCGTGATGGCGCGGAAGGGGTCATTAGCCGCGGAAAAGCCGAACCGGGTGACAAAACCATGTGCGACGTTTGGGTGCCCGTCGTCGAATCTTTGCGCCAGTCCAGCGAACAAAAGCTGAGCGTACAGGCTGCTCTGGAGGCGGCAAGTGTCCAGGCAGAAGCCGCAGCGCAAAGTACCATCACGATGCAGGCGCGCAAAGGCCGCGCCAGCTACCTTGGTGAGCGCAGCATTGGGCATCAGGACCCCGGCGCAACGTCCGTTATGTTTATGATGCAAATGTTGGCGCAGGCTTCCAGAGAGTAAGGATAAAACGATGGTAAACCTGGTTATTGTGTCTCACAGCGCCCAACTGGGCGAAGGCGTCGGTGCGTTAGCCCGACAGATGTTAATGGGTGATGGTTGTAAGCTCGCTATTGCCGCAGGCATTGACGATCCTGAGAACCCCATTGGCACCGACCCCATCAAAGTGATGGAGGCCATTGAGTCAGTGGCAGACACGGATCACGTGCTGGTGATGATGGATATTGGCAGCGCGTTACTGAGTGCAGAAACCGCGTTGGATCTGCTCGACCCGACAATCGCCGCCAAGGTGCGTCTATGCGCAGCCCCGCTGGTTGAAGGTACGCTGGCGGCAACCGTCAGTGCTGCGGCGGGCGCTGATATCGATCGGGTCATCAATGATGCCATGAATGCCCTCGACGCCAAGCGTGAGCAACTGGGTTTACCTTCGTCGTCTGTCGCGAAGACCGCACCAACTGAATTGTCACCCGACGCTGATGCCCATTCGGTTGCCGTGACCGTAAAAAATCCCAACGGTATACATGTTCGCCCGGCATCACGGCTGGTCTCCACATTGTCTGGCTTTAATGCCGACATGTGGCTGGAAAAAAACGGCAAGTGCGTCGTCCCTGACAGCCTGAATCAGATAGCGCTGCTGCAGGTGCGTTGTAATGACACGCTGCGCCTGATTGCCAAAGGTGAACAGGCAGACGCGGCGCTGGCTGCGTTTAAACAACTGGCGGCTGAGAATTTTGGCGAGTCCGTCGAAGAAGCATGCACTGAAAGTATCGCAGTAGCGGTGCCTGCACTGGCAACGGGTACGGCCTTTTGCTATACGCCGTTCTCACCGGAAGTCACCCATCGCCCCGCTACGAATGTGCAGGACGAGCAGCAGCGGCTAAAAGCGGCCATTCAACGCACACTCGACGACCTGAGTGATTTAACCGCGCTGGCAGAGGAGAAATATTCCGCTGATATCGCCGCCATTTTCTCTGGTCATCACACGCTGCTCGACGATCCTGAGCTTTTCGATATGGCCTGTGATTTGATGCGCGAAGAACAGTGTAGCGCAGCCTATGCCTGGCATAACGTACTGAGCGATCTGAGTCAGCAGTATCTGCAACTCGATGATCCTTATTTACAGGCGCGATACATTGATATTGAGGATTTGCTGTCCCGTACGCTGCAACATTTATCCGGCGAAAGTGCACATATCCCCGCGTTTATTCGACCGACCATCCTGGTCGCCGATGTCATCTATCCGTCTACCGTGCTGCAACTCGACCCACTCACGATCAAAGGGATCTGTCTGCGAGCCGGTAGTGAAGCCTCCCACCCGGCGATTATCGCCCGCGAGATGGGCTTGTGCTGGGTATGCCAACAAGGCGAAACCCTCGATGCTATCAAGATGGGTGACGCTCTGACTCTGGACGGCGTAGCAAATCGGGTGATCCTCGCTGGCTGATACCCACAGCCCACCCTTTATCTGTAAAAGGTGGGCTATTTCACTTCCCCCGACAGGAAATGTCTGTTTATTCGCAAAATGGGGGGCCGATCACGCGCAACGGTCGATCCTGAACTAAGGTTTTCTCATGGTAAATGCCGCAACTTCGGCACGCCGCTAAGGAGATTAACCGATGATAACGCCCGCCATTCGCCACCCAGGCCTGCTCTCAGTGGCGATAAAACTGACGCTCGCAAGCACCTTTTTTGCTCTGGCCTCTTTTACTGCGCACGCTGAGGATTCACCTGCCGCTACGCCTTCTCCTCCTGATATTCTACTTGGTCCGTTGTTCAATGATGTACAGACAGCAAAGCTATTTCCCGATCAGAAAACCTTTGCCGACGCAGTGCCCAACAGCGATCCGCTGATGATCCTTGCCGATTATCGGATGCAGAAAAATCAGTCTGGCTTTGATTTACGCCATTTTGTGGAAGTGAATTTCACGTTGCCAAAAGAGGGTGAGAAATACGTACCCCCGGCCGGGCAATCACTCCGCGAGCACATTGACGGACTGTGGCCGGTACTCACTCGCTCAACCACCGATGTCGAAAAATGGGACTCTCTGCTGCCGCTACCAGAACCCTATGTAGTGCCGGGTGGACGTTTTCGTGAGATTTATTACTGGGATAGCTATTTTACCATGCTGGGGCTGGCCGAGAGCGATCGCTGGGACAAGGTCTCTGATATGGTGGCCAACTTCGCTTATGAGATTGATTCGTGGGGACACATTCCTAACGGTAACCGCAGCTATTACCTGAGCCGTTCGCAGCCACCGTTCTTTGCCTTTATGGTTGAACTGCTGGCGCAGCATGACGGTAACGAGGCGCTGAAAAAATATCTCCCGCAGATGCAAAAAGAATACAGCTACTGGATGGAAGGAGGCGAAGCACTTCAGCCCGGTCAACAGCATAAACGGGTGGTCAAGCTGGCTGATGGCACCCTTTTAAACCGCTACTGGGATGACCGCGATACGCCAAGACCTGAATCCTGGGTTGAAGATATTGCCACCGCGAAGAGCAACCCGAACCGCCCTGCCACTGAAATTTATCGCGACCTGCGCTCAGCCGCCGCATCTGGCTGGGACTTTAGTTCGCGCTGGATGGATAACCCCAACCAGCTCAGTACCCTGCGCACCACCAGCATCGTGCCTGTCGATCTCAATGCATTGTTATACAAGATGGAGAAAATGATCGCTCTCGCCAGCAAAGCCGCAGGTGACGATGCCAAAGCAGCGCAGTACGAGGGCTTTGCCAATGCACGCCAAAAAGGGATTGAAACCTGGTTGTGGAATGACAAAGAAGGCTGGTATGCCGACTATGATCTGAAGAGCCACAAAGTCCGTAATCAGTTAACTGCCGCCGCGCTGTTCCCCTTATTTGTGAATGCGGCAGCGAAAGATCGCGCCAGCAAGGTAGCTGCAGCAACTCAGGCGCATCTGTTGCAACCTGGCGGACTCGCCACCACGTCGGTGAAAAGCGGCCAGCAGTGGGATGCCCCTAACGGCTGGGCCCCGTTACAGTGGGTCGCCACATCGGGATTACAGAACTATGGCCAAAATGATGTCGCCATGGATGTCACCTGGCGATTCCTCACCAATGTGCAACACACTTACGATCGTGAGAAAAAACTGGTTGAGAAGTATGACGTGAGCAGCACAGGAACCGGTGGCGGTGGTGGCGAATACCCGCTACAGGATGGTTTCGGCTGGACTAACGGCGTAACGCTAAAAATGCTCGACCTGATATGTGCTAAAGATAAACCCTGCGACAGCGTACCGGCAACGCGCCCCGCCCCCGCCAGTAACACGCCTTCCGAGGCCAAAAAGCAGACTCAACCGACGTCCTAATCTTCTCGGGTGTCTTAAGCGTCCTCTAAATCCGCGCCTGGTCGCGGATTTTTTGGTGCCATAAATCTCCATTTCAGGTGTATCCATTGCATCTAGCCCTTATGGGGTAGCCCCTGTTTTCATCCGTGTGAAATTGATTCTGAACATGTTTTTATTCGCTGTATATGTAAATATATAGCGATTTTATCACTGTTCAGGACCAACATAATGCCACTGACAAGAAGGATGTTTGCCCAACTCGTGGCATCTGCGCTGCTGTTACGCCATTTTCCGGCCCTTGCCCAAACACCGCTTACCGTTGCGGTCGGTTCTCCGCCGTCACCCGATGCAATCCAGCGCGTCGTCAGTGCCGGAGCACCTGCCGATATGCTATTGCTGGCCGTCGCACCCGAAAAACTGGTGGGATTTTCATCCTTTGATTTTTCTCACCAGGCCGCAGTGCCATTCCATCATGACATTTTGGCGTTACCGAAGTTGGGAAGACTGGCGGGACGCGCCAGCACCCTGTCACTGGAGGCCTTGTTAGCACTGAAACCCGATCTGGTGGTTGACTGCGGCAATGCTGATGAAACCTGGCTTTCCCAAGCCCGGCAGGTCAACGCGCAAACGCACGTTCCGTGGCTACTGATTAACGGCGAGCTCCGACAAACCCCGGCACAACTGCAAGCCGCAGGGGCCGCGCTGGGTATGGCAACACGGGCCTCTGCACAGGCCGCACTGGCCCGTCGGTTTATTGATGACGCAGATGCGTTTTCGCACTCCCCCGCAGCAAAACTGCGCTTTTATGCCGCACGCGGTGCCAGAGGGCTGGAAACCGGTTTGCAGGGTTCACTGCATACCGAGGCACCAGAGTTACTGGGATTACACAATGTCGCGCAAATCCCGGGACGACATGGATTGACCCAAGTATCCATGGAAAATCTGTTGAGCTGGCAGCCCGATATTATTCTGGTTCAGGATGCAGTTACCGCACAGTACCTGCGAGAAGATCCCGTCTGGCAAGGGGTCAAAGCCGTTGCTGAGCAACGTATTCTGTTGCTCAGCGGACTGCCGTTTGGCTGGCTGGACGCCCCGCCGGGCATCAACCGGTTACTCGGATTACGTCGCCTGCACGCCTGGCTTGACCCCAAAATTGAAATCCACTTTAAGACCGATATGCAGCGCTACGCAGAGTTGTTCTGGCACACCTCATTAAGCGATGCACAGTTTCAGAAGCTGGTGGCACAGTGATGAGAATGACAACGCTGAGTGTCCTGATGATCGCAGCCATTGCCGTGTGCGTCATCGTCGCAACGGTTTCAGGTGCATACCGCCTGGATGCCCAGCAGGTGATGAACCTCATTGCTGGCCATCCAGGCGTGCCGTCCCAGGACAAAATCGTCTTCTGGCAGATTCGATTGCCGCGCATTCTGGCTGCATTGCTGCTGGGCGCGGCACTGGCGGGCGCAGGGACCACTTATCAGGGTATGTTCCGTAACCCACTGGTGTCGCCGGATATTCTCGGCGTGGCGGCCGGGGCGGGTTTAGGGGCCTGTACCGCCATCCTGCTGGGTTTACCGATCCTGTTTATTCAACTGTATGCATTTGTCGGAGGCCTGTTCGTGGTGGCGGGCGTGTGGCTCATCACCCAGCGGGTAAAACGCCACGATCCGGTACTCACCCTTGTACTGGTCGGCATTGCGCTGGGTACGGTGTGCGGCGCAGGGATTTCGCTCATCAAAACGCTGGCTGACCCGTATACCCAGCTACCGTCGATTACCTTCTGGCTACTCGGTGGTCTGTCGACCATCACCGCCCACGACCTGTGGTTGTCCGCACCGCTGATCGTGGCCGGTTTGGTGCCGCTGTTGCTGCTACGCTGGCGTATGAATTTGCTCACCCTCTCGGATGATGAAGCCCGTTCTCTGGGTATCAACGTATCCCGGCTACGGCTCTGGCTGATTATCTGCGCCACGCTTATCACCGCCTGTACTGTGGCGATTGCCGGAATTATTGGCTGGATTGGGCTGGTGGTGCCACACATAGGCAGACTGCTTTGTGGGAACAACCACCAACGGCTACTGCCCGTTTCAATGGGGATCGGCGCTATTTTACTGCTGCTGACAGATACCCTTGCCCGTACCCTGAGCAGCACAGAAATCCCGCTGGGGATCCTGACCGCGTTTATTGGTGCCCACTTCTTCCTGTTGCTTCTGCTCCGGGGAGGCCGACAATGACGCTGCTGACCGTACAACATGCGTCTCTCGGCTACCATTCCCGACACCCTGTATTGCGCGATGTCTCGTTTAGCGTCGCACCAGGGTCAATCTGTTGCCTGATTGGCGCCAATGGCAGCGGGAAAACCACCCTGATGCGTACCATTCTTGGCGTTCTTCAACCGCTTGCTGGCCACATTACGCTTGATGGTATCGCGGTGAATCATCTCAGCGACCGTGAACGTGCCGCCGCCATCGCCTGGGTTCCTCAGGCACATGACGGTGCGTTTGCCTTCACGGCTCTGGACATGGTGATGATGGGACTGGCCCCGCAAATGGCGGCATTTGCCGTTCCCGGCGTCAAAGAGCGCGATATCGCCCTTGAACAACTGGACGTGCTGGCGATCCCGCATCTCGCGCCCCGGCGCTGGAACACACTCAGCGGTGGTGAACGCCAACTGGTGTTGATTGCCCGTGCGCTGGCACAACGTCCACGTCTTTTACTGCTGGATGAACCCGCTTCCAGCCTCGATTTTGGTCACCAGATCCGACTGCTCGACACACTGGTCACGCTAAAAGATTCTGGCATGGCGCTGCTGATGTCGACCCACCATCCGTTGCATGCGCGCGCCATTGCCGACAGCGTGGTGCGCGTCGAGCCAGATGGTCTGGTGTCTCAGGGGGGGCCTGAGCACCAACTGGCTGCTGAACGTCTGGCCACCCTGTATCGGGTCACCCCCTCACAAATAGCCCATCACCTCTTTGGCTCACACGATTAAGGAATCACGATGCTCATTGACGACATTGATTTTGCCGACCTGTACCGCAAACAGTTACTTCTGGCGAAGCGAACCGAGAAAAAACCAGAGCACTGGGACAAACGCGCGGAAAAAATGGCAGAGAATTGCGCCACATTAACCGACAGCTACCTGCTCCAGTTATTGAGCAAGATTGACCTGAAAGGTGCTGAATCACTGTTTGATATGGGTTGCGGACCCGGTACGGTTGCGCTGGCGCTGGCAAAAAAAATGCCGATTGTTTACGGCGTAGACTACAGCCCGGGAATGCTGAGCGTTGCCGCTCGCCGTGCCGGGCAGATGGGCGCGCGCCACGTACAGTGGGTGCAGCGCGCATGGGAAGCGCACTGGGACGACCTGCCCCAATGTGATATTGCCGTCGCCTCACGTTCGACGCTGGTTGCCGATATGCGCCAGGCCATGACCAAACTGAATAATCAGGCACGGCTACGGGTTTACACCACCCATCTCGTCAGTTCCTCATTTGTATCACCCACGATTCAGCGTGCGTTGGGCCGCGAGGTGATTGAGCTTCCCAACTATATCTATGCACTGAATGTTTTGTATCAGATGGGCATTCACGCACATGTTGATTTTATCCGTGGACCAAACTGCCAGCAGGACAACAGCACCTGGACACGTTTTCTGGAGAACGTGCGCTGGAGCATGGGGGAACTGAGCACAGACGAAATTGAGCGGCTGGAGCACTGGTACCATCAGCAGGACCCTCGCACCATCGCGCCCGCCAGTCGCGACTGGGCGCTTATCTGGTGGGACAGCGTACCGCGGGAGGCGCTGCAATGATCTACGTCTCACAGGCGCAAGTCGATGCGCTGCTGCTGGAGGATATTCAGGGCGGCGATTTAACAACCCGCGCGTTGGGTATCGGCGCACAGCCAGGAAGTATGGTTTTTTATCACCGCCAGGGCGGGTGCGTGAGCGGAACCGCTGTTGCCAGACAAATGCTGACATCACTGGGTTTGACCGTTACCGACCTTGTGGCAGATGGCGAACGGGTGAACACCGGACAGTTACTTCTGCGCGCACACGGTAACGCGGCGGCACTACACCAGGGCTGGAAAGCGGTACAGAACGTGCTGGAGTGGAGTTGCGGTGTCTCACGCTATCTCGACGAGATGCTGAACGTGCTACGCCAACGCTATCCTGATGGCCAGATTGCCTGTACCCGCAAAGCCATTCCCGGCACGCGTTTGTTGGCGACTCAGGCGATCCTTGCCGCCGGAGGCATTATCCACCGGGGCGGGTGCGCCGAAACCGTTCTGCTGTTTGCGAATCATCGCCGCTTTCTTGCCGATCCGAACGGCTGGACTGCGGCAATCGCGCAACTCCGCGCCCATGCGCCAGAAAAAAAGATTGTGGTCGAAGCCGATACCCCCGATGAGGCACTGGCCGCGCTACATGCAGCCCCTGATGTGCTGCAACTCGATAAGTTTACCCCTGAGCAGGCAGCAGACATCGCTCGCCAGGCTCCTTCTCTGGCCCCCCATTGCACGCTGGCGCTGACTGGCGGCATTACCCTCGCCTCACTGGCGAGTTATCTCGACTGTGGCATCAGGCTCTTTATCACCTCCGCGCCTTACTACGCCCCACCGGCGGATATCAAAGTTAGCCTGAGCCCGGACGCACGTGGCATATAACATTTATAA
>NZ_JANEWL010000082.1:0-22447 GCF_028069815.1 Citrobacter sp. Awk 2 | reverse complement strand
ATATATTAGACAGAATATTGTGATTTTCATACTCTTAAGGCTGGTCCTGTAGACCCAATGGATTTCACGTCGCATTGCGTGGCTTGAAAAACACAGGGTATAGATGTAAATGATTGAGCAAGGATTTTAAGTGAGCCGTACAACTACTGTCGATACCGCCCCGGCGGGCGATGTTGATGAACAAAGAGTCACTGCGCCGGATGGTTTTATTAAACGCGGTACATCCCCTTTTATGCGCGTCACGCTGGCGCTTTTTTCTGCCGGACTGGCGACATTTGCCCTTCTCTATTGCGTACAGCCCATACTGCCTGTGCTGTCGCATGAGTTTGGCGTATCGCCAGCCAGCAGTAGTATTTCACTTTCTATCTCAACGGCCATGTTGGCAATCGGCTTACTGTTTACCGGCCCACTTTCTGACGCCATAGGCCGTAAACCGGTGATGGTCACCGCGTTGCTGCTGGCCTCCTGCTGTACGTTGCTTTCTACAATGATGACCAGTTGGCACGGTATTTTAATCATGCGCGCGCTGATTGGACTGTCACTGAGCGGCGTGGCGGCCGTGGGAATGACCTATTTAAGTGAGGAAATTCACCCGAGTTTTGTCGCATTTTCAATGGGCTTATACATCAGCGGAAACTCGATTGGTGGTATGAGTGGTCGTTTGATTAGCGGCGTATTTACTGACTTTTTTAACTGGCGAATCGCGCTGGCGGCCATTGGCTGCTTTGCCCTCGCCTCCGCGCTCATGTTCTGGAAGATCTTACCGGAATCACGGCACTTCAGACCGACATCGTTACGGCCTAAAACGTTATTTATCAACTTCCGTTTGCACTGGCGTGACAGAGGACTTCCGTTGCTGTTCGCAGAAGGGTTCTTGCTGATGGGATCGTTTGTCACACTGTTTAACTACATCGGCTACCGTCTGATGCTGTCTCCGTGGGAACTCAGCCAGGCTGTCGTCGGTTTGTTGTCCGTGGCTTATCTTACCGGCACCTGGAGCTCACCCAAAGCCGGTTCCATGACTACCCGTTATGGACGAGGCCCGGTAATGTTGTTCTCGACAGGCGTGATGTTGTTCGGGTTAATAATGACCCTGTTTACCTCGTTATGGCTGATTTTTGCCGGTATGTTGCTTTTTTCAGCCGGCTTTTTTGCGGCGCATTCCGTGGCCAGTAGTTGGATCGGGCCGCGAGCCAAACGCGCTAAAGGTCAGGCCTCTTCACTGTATCTGTTCAGCTATTACCTGGGCTCAAGCATTGCCGGTACACTAGGAGGTGTTTTCTGGCATAGCTATGGCTGGAACGGCGTGGGCGGGTTTATCGCACTGATGCTGGTGCTGGCGCTATTGGTTGGTGCCCGTTTGCACCACCGTCTGCACGCATAATCAATGATGCCCGAAAACCGGGCATCATAAACAGCTCACGATAACATAAACGTCTGGGCGCTAATTTGCAGAGCAATTACCGTACCGTTCATCATAATATGTAGCATAATCGGCATCAGTAAACCGTTACTTTTCAGCCTCGCCAGGATCAAAACCTGAGACACGATAAACAACATCAATAACGTTCTCAGATCCACATACTGTGTATGCATCACGGCAAAAATAGCCGACACCACCACTGACGACAATGCTGTTTTATTATTGAACCAGTACTGAAAGGCGTTGAACAGGCAACCCCTGAAGATGATTTCTTCATACACGGGTGCGATAAATATCAGCGTTACGCTGGATAACCAAAGCGCGTAGCTGTTCAGTGAGACCTGGCTTGTCACCCATTCTTCGGTCTTTCTGATCCCCAATACCCAGGGCAGGACTAGCTGTACAATTAGCAGCGCAACAAACAATATGGCAAACCACCGGGCGTTGAATGTTCCTTTCCCTAGACCGTCTCTTTTTCTAAAGAAAACATAATACAACGGCACCAGGACGACAAATTCCAGTGTAAACAGCAGCGGAAAAAGTAATCCTTTGGCGAGCAGGTCCTGACTGGCAGGGAAAAATAATGGGGAAAATGTGAGGCCGAACATCAACAAAAACATAGAGAAACAACCAGCCACCGCTTTTGTCCTTGCGATATATTCGTTACTGACTTCCTGTTGCACACCTGCTCCTTGGATAAAATGAAATGTTCTCGTTATCTGAACAATGCACAATTATGATAAAAAGTATCATTATCATTTACAAGCTACCAAAATTCCCATCACCTACGATGAATGGGTTAATTTGCGAAATCGCGTTAGACTCTGAAATCTGGTCCAACAGAACGAGAACAAAAAATGAGTCACAGTGATAATTACCATCAACTCACCCGCACGTTCCAGCGCCTCTCTCGCTTTTCCCACCTCTCGGCTATTGCCAGTTGGGACATGTTTACCATGATGCCGCCTGGCGGCAGTAAAGCCCGGGGTGAAGCACTGGCTGAACTGAGCGTGCTTGAACATCAACTGTTAACCGATGCCAATGTGGCAAAGTGGATCGCCGCCGCACAGCAGGAAGACCTGAACGATGTCGAGCAGGCCAATCTGCGCGAAATGTCACGGCTACACCATCAAGCGTCCTTGCTACCCGAATCACTGGTAGAAGCGAAATCACTGGCGGGCAGTCGTTGCGAACATGCCTGGCGCAGCCAACGCCCGGCCAATGACTGGGAAGGGTTTGCTGAAAACCTGAAAGAAGTGGTTAAGTACAGCAGCGAAGAAGCCCGACTGCGTGCAGAAGCGAAAGGATGCTCGCCTTACGACGCATTGCTGGATGTCTTTGAACCAGAGATGACCAGCGCCCGGCTGGATATTCTCTTTGCCGACATCAAAAGCTGGCTACCCGAATTGCTCAATAAAGTGGTGGCCAAACAATCACAACTATCGCTTATCGCCCCGGTTGGCCCCTTCCCGACTGCAGTTCAGCGTGAACTGGGTCTTGAAACCATGGCGCAGTTGGGTTTTGATTTTACCGCGGGACGCCTGGACATTAGTGCGCATCCGTTCTGTGGCGGCGTACCACAAGATGTTCGGATTACCACCCGCTATGATGAAAACGAACTGCTCAGCGCGTTATTTGGCGTCATTCATGAGACAGGTCATGCGCGTTATGAGCAAAATCTACCTCAAAACTGGTCAGGGCAACCTATTGCCCTGGCGCGATCAACCGCCATCCATGAATCTCAGAGCCTGTTCTTTGAAATGCAATTAGGCCGCAGCCCGGCGTTTCTGAAACGGTTAATTCCCGCAGTAACCCGGCATTTCGGCGATCAACCCGCCTTTGAGGAAAGCAATTTCATCGCCTGGAACCAGCAGGTCAAACCGGGCTTTATCCGCGTTGACGCTGACGAGGTTAGCTATCCGGCTCATGTGATCCTGCGTTATGAAATCGAGCGCGCGTTGATTAACGGCGACATTGAGGTCGATGATATTCCTGCCTTGTGGAATGAAAAAATGCAGGCCTGGTTAGGGCTGTCTACGATCGGGAACTACCGTAACGGCTGTATGCAGGATATCCACTGGACCGATGGCGGTTTTGGTTATTTCCCTTCGTACACATTGGGGGCGATGTATGCAGCGCAGCTTTTCAGTGCGGCTAACCGTGCATTGCCAGACTTAAACCACGCCATTGCGCAAGGAGACTTTAGCGCCTTGTTTGACTGGTTGCGCCAGAATATCTGGCAACATGGCAGCCGTTTCACGACCGAGCAGCTCATTACTCAGGCAACCGGAGAGCCGCTGAGCAGCCGCTATTTCCGCGCCCATCTGGAAGCCCGCTATCTGTAATCGTATACCGTGAGTCATTGTACAAACGGTTACACGTCGAAACCAATGACTCACGGAAGCCCAGAGATTACAGCGATATAGTTATTTCAACGGCCCCGCAGTGGGGTTGAATGAAAAACCAAATCGAGGGTATGAGAATGAAAAAAGTATTAGCTCTGGTTGTTGCCGCTGCTATGGGTCTGTCTTCTGCTGCATTTGCTGCTGAAACAACTGCTACTACCGCTCCGACTGCTGCTGCGACCACGAAAGCCGCACCGGCAAAAACCACTCATCATAAAAAACAACACAAAGCAGCGCCGCAGAAAGCTCAGGCTGCCAAAAAGCACGCTAAAAAATCCGCAGCTAAACCGGCTGTAGAACAAAAAGCGCCAGAGCAGAAAGCTCAGGCTGCGAAGAAACACACCAAAAAAGCAGCAACCAAGCCAGCTGCAGAGCAGAAAGCTCAGGCCGCTAAAAAACACACCAAAAAAGCAGTAAAACACGAAACCGCTAAACCAGCTGCTCAACCGGCTGCATAAAACATCTGTAGTAACCATGGCGTCCCCCATGCCATAGCATACGGCGCTAAATCACTCTGATTTAGCGCCGCCTTTCGGAGGGTAAAATGGTGTCACATTACCGCTTTGAGTTCATTCTTATTACCCTGATAATTTGCGCTCTTATCGCCATGCATTTTTATCTTTCCTGAGTGTAGTTATCTGATTTTACTCCCACTTTCCCGCCGTCCCGTCTATAGTATTAACTGAGGGTTTGCTGTTAATAATCATAATTCCCCACCAGAGTGTGATATGCATAAAACCATTGCGGTATTACTGGGTTCAATTTGTCTATTTCCTGTCGTTGCACATGCGGAGCAGCCTGCAACGACCGTTGCTGAAGCCGATAACATAAAAACGCTGTTTTTTGGTCATGACGATCGTGTGAGGGTGACTGACCCGACGCAATCACCGTGGGACGCTATCGGGCAACTGGAAACCGCCAGCGGTAACCTGTGCACGGCTACGCTCATTTCACCTCACCTGGCCCTGACCGCCGGGCACTGCTTACTCACCCCACCAAAAGGCAAGCCGGATAAAGCCGTCGCGCTACGTTTTGTGTCGAAAAAGGGTATCTGGCGCTATGAAATCCACGGCATTGAAGGACGGGTTGATCCCTCTCTCGGCAAGCGTTTAAAAGCAGATGGTGACGGCTGGATTGTCCCACCTTCTGCGGCCCCGTGGGATTTTGGCCTGGTGGTGCTACGTTATCCCCCTTCCGGGATCACGCCGCTACCGTTATTTGACGGTGATAAAGCCGCGTTAACCGCTGCGCTAAAAGCGGCTGACCGTAAAGTGACTCAGTCGGGGTATCCGGAAGATCACCTGGATGACCTGTACACGCATCAGGATTGCGTGGTAACTGGCTGGGCGCAAAATACCGTCTTGTCGCATCAGTGCGATACGCTCCCTGGCGACAGCGGCTCCCCATTGATGTTAAAGACAGATTCAGGCTGGCAATTGATTGGTGTGCAAAGCTCCGCTCCAGCAGCAAAAGATCGCTGGCGGGCAGATAATCGCGCCATTTCCGTGACGGGTTTTCGCGATAAACTCGAAGCACTGGCGAAGGGATAACACATGCTGCCCACGTTTGCGGGCAGCACGTAGATTAGGCAAGTTTGATCATTATCATTCCGGCCAGAAGCAAAGCGACGCCAATCCAGCCTTTGTTATTCAGGCGCTGACCAAAAAGCACCCATCCTGCGGCTAACGTTGCGGCGATCCCGAATCCTCCCCACAGCGCGTAGGCGACAGAAAGATCGATCCCTTTTACCGCCTGGGACAGCGCACTAAATGCCGCTAATACCGCCACCAGCGACAACACGCCATAAGCCTTACGGCGGAAACCATCGGAAAATTTTAAGAAGACGTTAGCAACGATTTCAAGAACGATGGCCATTCCAAGCCAGGCACCGTGAACCCACTCAAACTGCTGCATGGGTCACCTCCCTCCTCGCTTTTGCCGGCTTGCGTGTACCCGATTTGATCAACACAATGCCTAACACCAGCGAGACCAGTCCAGCAACTTTCATCGTTGACAAGGTTTCGTCGAATAACAGCACGCTAAACAGCGTAATAAATAAAATTCCGATACCTTCCCATAAGGCATAGGCCACACCAAGGGCGATTTTTTTAACGGCAAAACTTAGAAAAATATACGATAAGGCGATCATTACCAGCATTAAAATAAAGCCCGCATTACCATGGCCTACACTTGCCCATTTCATTGACAGCGTACCGGTTATTTCAGCCGCAATGGCCAGACCTAATAATATCCAGTAAAACATGATGCTTCTCCTGCTTGAGAATATAGTCCTTTGGGCCTACTGCATGCAGTAAACCAAAAAATAGAATCAGATAGCTCAGCGTATAACGCCAGCTCAGGCAGAAGAAGGGACTAAAGCGCGTTGCGCCAGTGTTGCTCACCCGCAAGCAAGAAAGTGGAAGAGGTACGAAGAAGTGTAGGTAAACGCAAAAACATCCTGAACGTATTGTCCATAATATTACAATTATCCGCAGTGTTGCTTCTCATCATCGCGGATGATAATTGTCCTCGGTAGTTAAACACAGATGATTTGTATCATAGGTTCAATGCGAACTCAAAATCTTTTCACTTCTTTACCCGGCTTGTTTGATTTTTGTTATAACGGCTCGAGGCAGATCACATTATTATATAGATAAAAAACTCAGGGATTCACATGGCAAAACCGATCATCACGCTTAACGGCCTAAAAATAGTTATTATGCTCGGCATGTTGGTTATCATTTTAACCGGTATCCGATTTGCCGCCGATATCATTGTACCGTTTATTCTGGCGTTATTTATCGCCGTCGTGCTCAATCCCGTAGTACAGCGCATGGTTAAGCTCCGTATACCGCGTGTATTCGCCGTATCATTGCTGGTTGTTATTATTGTCATGCTAATGGTGCTGCTTCTGGCTTATTTAGGTACATCCTTAAATGAGCTGGCACGGACACTACCGCAATATCGTTCGTCCCTGGTTATCCCGCTGAAAAATATCGAACCGTGGCTACAACGTGCGGGGATCGGTGTTTCCGTCGACGAGTTGGTGAAATATGTTGACCCGAATGCTGCGATGACGCTGGTCACCAATTTATTGACGCAACTCTCCAATGCGATGTCCTCGATATTTCTACTGTTGCTGACCGTGGTTTTTATGCTGCTGGAAGTACCGCAACTCCCCGGCAAACTTAAACAAATGATGAGCCGCCCTCTTGAAGGAATGGCCGCGATCCAACGCGCTATCGACAGTGTTTCACACTATTTGGTGCTAAAAACCGCCATCAGTATCGTCACCGGCCTGGTCGCCTGGGGCATGCTTGCCGCACTGGATGTCCGCTTCGCATTTGTCTGGGGACTGCTGGCCTTTGCCCTGAACTATATTCCTAACATCGGTTCGGTGCTGGCAGCGATTCCTCCTATTGCTCAGGTCCTGGTATTCAGTGGTTTTTACGATGCGCTGCTCGTGCTGGCAGGTTATCTTGTGATTAACCTGGTATTCGGCAATATCCTGGAACCCCGCATCATGGGGCGCGGGTTGGGACTTTCTACGCTGGTGGTATTCCTGTCGCTGATTTTTTGGGGCTGGCTGCTCGGCCCCGTTGGAATGCTGCTTTCAGTACCGCTGACCATCATCGTAAAGATTGCCCTTGAGCAAACAAATGGTGGTCAAAGTATTGCCGTCCTGCTGAGCGATCTTAACAAAGAATAAATGTATGCCCCGTTATCGCGGGGCTGTTCAACTACTGTTTGACACGGAATACCAGTGCGGCGCTCATCAGTGTGAATAGCGCAATAATCCATGCCATAGTCCATGGGGTGCCGTCACTCAATCTCGCCAGCAGTAAAGACGAGATGATGCCACTGCCATACTGTAATGAACCAATCAACGCCGAAGCTGAACCGGCGATATTGGGGGCCGCATCCAGCGCGGCGGCCGTCGACGTCGCTGCAATGATCCCATTCATCGAAAACAACAGAAACACAGTGATGATAATGGCAATAACCCCCCCTATTTCCAGCTTAACCAGCAGTGCCAATGCAACAGCAGCCAGTGCCGCTAACATCGTCGCGTACTTCAGCAACTGTTCTAACGCATGCCGTTGCACCAGCCGGCGATTGACCGCACTCATCGCCATAACGCCGACAATATTTAACGCAAATAACCAGCCGTAATGCTGTGGGTCGACATGGTAATAGCGAATGTAAACAAATGGCGAACCGGTAATAAACGCATACGCACCCACGTAATAAAAGGTCAGACTCAGGGTGTAGCGCATAAATCGACCATTGGTTAATAGCGCGCGGTAATGACGAAATGCGCCTGCCAGTGAGGCTTTTACGCGTCTTTCTTCAGGGAGTGTTTCCGGCAACCACAGCAACGAAATAAACATCAGCACGCCAATGACCACCAGTAACCAAAAAATAGAGTGCCAGGTGCTCAGTCGAATAATTTGCCCGCCAATCAATGGCCCTGCGATGGGGGCAATCGCCATAACCAGTACCAGGGTTGACAACATTTGCGCCGCACGAGTACGAGCAAAGAGATCACGAATCATGGCACGCGCCAGCATCGGTCCGGTGCAGGCCCCCAGCGCCTGAAAGACCCGCCAGAAAACAATTTGCGTGATATCCGTAGACAACGCACACCCCACCGAACCGATGATAAACAGCACCATGCCGATGAACAGCGGCGTACGCCTGCCCAGATGATCGCTGATCGGTCCCCAGATCAACTGCGCAATAGCAAATCCCACCAAAAAACCGGTGACAGTAAGCTCCACATTGCCGTTTAAATCCCCTGCCATGGTCGGCATCGCCGGGAGATAGATATCGGTTGAAAGTGAAGTAAAGGCCATTAAGCCGCTGAGGATAAGAATAAAAGAGAGACCGGTGTGGCTTGCCGTCGCAACCGGCGAGCGCTGTTCACGTGTACGCATAGCGTCCTGTTATCTTGGGAAAAGTCAGGTGGCAGTATATACGGGGTGAATGGCAGTGATTAGATAGCGAAATAAGCATAAGTTTATGAGTGTCAATCATGAATAACGCCCTTTTTGCACCAGGCATATGTGACAAACTTCGCATATTATCCTGCTAAAAATGAATTTAGCTCATAGGTCTATGCCGATTTAACCGACTAATGGTGTGAACAGATTTTTGCTAATCTGCTGCCAATGCAAAAAATGATGTTCAGGAGCGTTCCATGAATACAACTGTCTTAAATAACGGTGTTGAGATGCCTCTGCTCGGTTTTGGCGTATACCAAATGACCGAAGCAAACGAGTGTGAGCAAGCCGTGCGGGATGCCATCGAAACGGGATATCGCCTGATCGATACCGCCGCCTCCTATCTGAATGAAACTCAGGTCGGCAATGCGCTGAAACAAAGCGGCGTACCCCGCGATGAACTCTTCATTACAACCAAGCTGTGGTTACAAGATACCAGCTACGCTGGCGCGAAAGCTCAGTTTGCGCGTTCGTTACAGCGTCTTCAGCTTGATTACCTTGACCTGTATTTAATCCACCAGCCCTATGGCGACGTGCACGGTGCCTGGCGTGCTATGGAGGAACTCTACGAGGAAGGGAAAATTCGCGCGATTGGCGTCAGCAATTTTCACCCGGACCGCCTGGCAGATTTGATGGCCTTCAACCGTATCATCCCGGCGGTGAATCAGATAGAGGTGAATCCCTTCCACCAGCAACCGCATGCCGTAGCCTGGATGCAGAGCCGCAATATTCAACCACAAGCCTGGGCGCCGTTCGCCGAGGGGCGTAATGACCTGTTTCAAAATCCGACACTGGCCGCGATTGGTGAGAAGTACGGGAAAAGCGTCGGCCAGGTGGTGCTGCGTTGGATTTATCAACGCGGAATTATTTCTCTGGCGAAAACCGTGCGTAAAGCGCGTATGACAGAGAATATTCAGATACTGGATTTTACCTTAACGGCTGAAGAAATGACGCAAATCGCCGCCATGGACGCCGGGATCAGTGCATTTTTCTCGCATCGCGATCCGGCTCGTGTGGAATGGATTACCCAGCGTAAACTGGATGTTTAACAAAAAAAACGGCCTCCGCAGAGGCCGTTTTACTTTTAGGCACGCATTACAACGCTTTTAGAATTGCATCCACGCTGGCTTTGGCATCGCCAAACAGCATATGGGTGTTTTCTTTAAAGAACAGCGGGTTCTGCACGCCTGCATAACCGGTGTTCATTGAACGTTTGAACACGATAACATTCTGCGCTTTCCACACTTCCAGTACGGGCATTCCGGCAATCGGGCTGCGCGGATCGTCTTGCGCTGCCGGGTTTACCGTATCATTCGCGCCAATAACCAGCACGGTATCGGTGTCGGCGAAATCATCATTGATCTCATCCATTTCCAACACGATGTCATATGGCACTTTGGCTTCCGCCAGCAGCACGTTCATATGACCAGGCAAGCGCCCTGCTACCGGGTGAATACCAAAGCGAACTTTGATACCACGGGCACGCAGTTTCTCAGTAATTTCCGCCACCGGATACTGCGCCTGCGCCACCGCCATACCGTAGCCTGGGGTGATAATCACGGAATGCGAATTTTTCAGCATTTCAGCGGTATCTTCGGCATTGATCTCGCGATGTTCGCCTGCTTCTTCGGTATCACCAGTTGAGGAGCCGTCTGTGCCAAATCCCCCTGCAATAACGCTGATGAAAGAACGGTTCATTGCCTTACACATAATGTAAGACAGGATCGCACCCGAGGAACCGACTAGCGCACCCGTAACGATCAGCAGGTCGTTGCTCAGCATAAAGCCTGCCGCTGCCGCCGCCCATCCTGAATAGGAGTTCAGCATAGAGACGACGACCGGCATATCGGCCCCACCGATGGATGCGACCAGGTGCCAGCCAAACGCCAGTGCGATAATGGTCATCACCAGCAGCGCCAGGACCTGCAGGCCCACGCTCTCGGTACGAACAAACACGACCAGCAGCAGGAAAGAAACCACCAGCGCCGCCAGGTTCAACTTATGGCGATTCGGCAGCATCAGCGGCTTAGATGAGATCTTGCCGCGCAGTTTACCAAACGCCACGATAGAACCGGTGAAAGTTACTGCACCGATAAAGATACCGAGGAACACTTCAGTCAGGTGAATGTTCACCAGGATCGGTTCCAGACCGGTATCGTGATACAGATAGCTGTTAAAACCAACCAGTACCGCTGCCAGACCGACGAAGCTGTGCAGAATCGCCACCAGCTCCGGCATCTCGGTCATCTCGACTCTTTTCGCCAGACGAATACCAATTGCACCACCGATGATCATTGCGACCAGAATCCAGGCGACGTTGCCGGTATCCGGGCCAAAAATCGTGGCAATCAGCGCAATCGCCATCCCGGCGATGCCGTAGTTGTTACCCTGTTGAGACGTTTCGTGTTTGGAAAGCCCCGCCAGACTAAAAATAAACAGGATTGCGGCAACAATGTATGCAGCTGTAACTAATCCTCCAGACATATGTTACCCCTTAGTTTTTCCGGAACATTTTCAGCATGCGCTGAGTCACGGTGAAGCCACCGAAAATATTAATGCTGGCAATAAGCACCGCGATAAAACTCAGGAAACTCACCCAGCCGCCCTGGCCAATTTGTAATAATGCCCCCACGACGATGATTCCGGAGATAGCGTTCGTCACGGACATCAGCGGGGTATGCAACGCATGCGAGACATTCCACACCACGTAGTAACCCACCACGCAGGAAAGTGCGAACACCGTAAAGTGTCCGAGGAACTCTTTTGGCGCGACATCGGCTAGCCAGCCAAACAGAATCACCACCAGCGCCATAAGCGCATATTTTCGCCATGGGGATGCAGGTTTTTTCTCTTCCTGTGGTGCAGGTGCAGCTTTAGGTGCCGCTTGTGGCTGAGCAGAAACCTGGATGGGTGGTGCAGGCCACGTAATTTCACCATCGCGAACCACTGTCACGCCGCGCACCACCACATCGTCAAAATCAACGGTGATGTTGCCGTCTTTCTCTTTGCACAACAGTTTCAGCAGGTTGACAAGGTTGGTGCCATACAATTGCGAAGACTGAGTCGGTAAACGACCCGGCAAATCGGTATAGCCAATAACCTTGACGCCGTTCTCGGTGGTGGTCACCTGATTGGCAACGGTATACTCGCAGTTACCCCCGTTTTGCGCGGCGAGATCGACAATCACGCTGCCGGACTTCATCGAATCAACCATCTCTCGCGTGATCAGTTTCGGCGCAGGTTTCCCTGGGATCAGCGCGGTGGTAACGATGATGTCGACGTCTTTTGCCTGAGCGGCGAACAGCTCCATCTCCGCTTTAATAAACGCTTCGGACATCACTTTGGCGTAGCCATCGCCGCTGCCCGCTTCTTCTTTAAAGTCCAGCTCAAGGAACTCAGCGCCCATACTCTGAACTTGTTCTTTTACTTCCGGGCGTGTGTCAAAGGCGCGAACAATCGCCCCGAGGCTGTTTGCCGCACCGATAGCAGCCAATCCCGCCACACCAGCACCGATCACCATCACCTTGGCAGGTGGAACTTTACCCGCCGCGGTAATTTGCCCGGTAAAGAACCGTCCGAACTCATGTGCAGCTTCTACAATTGCACGATACCCGGCAATGTTAGCCATCGAGCTTAAGGCATCCAGTGACTGCGCACGCGAAATACGCGGCACGGAATCCATCGCCATGACCGTCACATTTCGCTCAGCGAGTTTTTGCAGTAGCTCAGGGTTCTGCGCAGGCCAGAGAAAACTCACCAGCGTGGTACCCGGATTAAGCAACGGAATCTCAAACGCTTCTGGCGCATTGACCTTCAGGATAATCTCTGACTGCCAGACAGCATTCCCGTCAACAATTTCTGCGCCTGCTTGCACAAACGCCTTATCGTCAAAACTAGCCAGTTGACCTGCGCCGCTTTCAACCGCGACGCTAAAACCCAGCTTCAGCAGCTGCTCAACCGTTTTCGGTGTGGCTGCAACACGGGTTTCATTGGTTAACCGTTCTTTTGGTATGCCAATTCGCATAATGTTCCCTTCCATCTGTATTTTTGATGATGGTTTATCAATGTTCGCAAGAGGCATGCGCACACTCCCGAGAGAGCTCAGTGTTACCTCAATAAAATAAAACAGTAACAAACTCTGTATAACCTACTGAAAATGACGCCTGTGATCTAGCGCCAAAAAACAGTATTTATTATGAAATTTGCAAAACAGGAATGAATTCACTCGCAAGCAGGGATAATGCCCTTTAAATAGCCCACAAAGGCTGATAATTCGCTCAAGCGAAGCGGCAAAACATGATTAAGCGCCACCTTAGAACAATTGATTAACATTAAATTAACTTATGAAATTCAACTGCTTTATCAGTTTTAGCCGCCAAACGCCGAATTTTTAGACATATCACTAAATGTTATCGATGTTGTTAGCATGGGTGGCACGATGAGTGAAAAATCACGCAGACACTGACACAATTTAAATGCAATAATCAGCCACGTTTCTAGTCAATAACAATACCAGTACCTGGTTTGCGCAAGGCGAAGGATTATTTTTATGAAGCTTAAGAACACTCTCCTGGCGTCCGCTCTTCTTTCTGCGACTGCTTTTTCTGTAAATGCAGCGACAGAATTGACGCCGGAGCAAGCGGCTGCCCTGAAACCCTATGACCGCATTGTGGTTACCGGTCGTTTTAATGCTATCGGTGATGCGGTAGACGCCGTATCCCGTCGTGCAGATAAAGACGGTGCAGCCTCCTTTTATGTTGTTGATACCTCAGATTTTGGCAGTGGCGGTAACTGGCGCGTCGTCGCCGATATCTATAAAGCCGACGCTGAAAAAGCAGAAGTCACCAAAAATCGCGTCATCAACGGCGTTATGGAATTACCGAAAGACCAGGCCGTTCTGATTGAACCTTTCGATACCGTTACGGTTCAGGGTTTCTTCCGCAGCCAGCCTGAAGTAAATGATGCCATCACCAAAGTGGCGAAAGAAAAAGGGGCTTACTCTTTCTATATCGTACGCCAGGTTGATGCCAACCAGGGTGGTAACCAACGTATTACCGCATTCATCTACAAAGAAGATGCGAAAAAACGTGTTGTTCAAAGCCCTGATGCGATCCCTGCTGATTCTGATGCCGGACGTGCTGCGTTAGCAGCCGGTGGCGAAGCCGCGAAGAAAGTTGAAATTCCTGGCGTGGCAACAACCGCGTCTCCGAGTGCCGAAGTGGGTCGTTTCTTCGAAACTCAATCAACTAAAGGTGGACGTTACACTGTCACCCTGCCTGACGGTACTAAAGTTGAAGAGCTGAACAAAGCTACCGCCGCGATGATGGTGCCATTCGACAGCATCAAGTTCACCGGTAACTATGGCAACATGACCGAAGTCTCTTACCAGGTTGCTAAACGTGCAGCGAAAAAAGGTGCGAAGTACTACCACATCACACGCCAGTGGTCGGAACGTGGTAACAACATGACCATCAGCGCCGACCTGTATAAGTAACAGGCAATAGTAATAATAAAAGGCGGCTTTATGCCGCCTTTAGCATTTTTAGTCACAAATCTTCCTATCCCCATTGCATGCGCTGTCTTCTCTCCGTAAAATCCCGCGCCTTGAGTCGCTTTCACCATTTTTATGCGATTTGCCAAAATAATTATTCTCTCACTCTCGTTTTTGTAACTGGATACAAATGGAAAAGAAATTGGGTCTGAGCGCACTGACAGCGCTGGTTCTAAGCTCAATGCTTGGCGCTGGTGTTTTCAGCCTGCCACAAAATATGGCTGCGGTAGCCAGCCCGGCAGCGTTATTGATTGGTTGGGCGATTACGGGTGCGGGGATCCTGCTGCTCGCGTTTGCCATGCTTATCCTGACACGTATCCGCCCGGAACTGGACGGTGGTATCTTTACCTACGCGCGTGAAGGTTTCGGCGAACTGATCGGCTTCTGTTCCGCGTGGGGATATTGGCTGTGTGCCGTTATCGCTAACGTTTCCTATCTGGTAATCGTCTTTTCCGCACTAAGCTTCTTTACCGATACACCTGCGTTGCGTTTGTTTGGCGACGGGAATACATGGCAGTCTATTGTTGGCGCATCGGTACTGCTGTGGATCGTGCATTTTCTGGTGTTACGTGGCGTACAGACAGCCGCCAGCATTAATCTGGTGGCGACGCTGGCGAAGCTACTGCCGCTTGGCCTGTTTATCGTGCTGGCATTCATGTTATTTAAGCTCGACACCTTTAGCCTGGACTTTACCGGTGTAAAACTGGGTGTTCCTGTTTGGGAGCAAGTTAAAAACACCATGCTTATCACCCTGTGGGTGTTTATCGGTGTCGAAGGCGCTGTCGTGGTTTCCGCACGGGCGAGGAACAAACGCGATGTCGGACGCGCAACGTTGCTGGCAGTTCTTGCCGCGCTTGGCGTATATCTGTTGGTGACCCTGCTTTCTCTTGGCGTGGTCGCACGCCCGGAACTGGCTGAAATCCGCAATCCATCAATGGCTGGTCTGATGGTTAAAATGATGGGGCCGTGGGGCGAAATCATTATCGCCGCGGGTTTGATTGTCTCTGTCTGCGGCGCCTATTTGAGCTGGACGATTATGGCGGCGGAAGTCCCGTTTCTGGCATCCACTCACAAAGCATTCCCGCGTATTTTTGCGCGTCAAAATGCGCAAGGTGCGCCATCGGCATCACTGTGGTTGACTAACATCTGCGTACAGGTCTGTCTGGTGCTGATCTGGCTCACAGGTTCTGACTACAATACGCTGCTGACTATTGCCTCAGAGATGATTCTGGTGCCCTATTTCCTCGTCGGCGCATTTTTGCTGAAGATAGCGACCCGTCCAATTCATCAGGCTGTTGGTGTCGGTGCATGCATTTATGGCTTATGGTTACTGTACGCGTCAGGTCCGATGCACCTGCTGTTGTCCGTGGTGCTGTATGCTCCGGGGTTGCTGGTTTTCCTTTATGCCCGCAAAACTCACGCGCATGACAACGTATTAAAACGCCAGGAAATGGCTTTGATCGGCCTGCTTCTTGTAGCAGCTGTTCCAGCGACCTGGATGCTGATGGGTTAAATGTTTGACCCATCGTTTGCGACTCATGGAGATCTCGATGGGTAAAAAGCCCGCTTTGCCAATACTTATCACCGGAGGGGGCCGTCGCATCGGTCTCGCCATCGCGTGGCATTTTTTGAATCAAAAGCAGCCGGTGATCGTCAGCTACCGGACGCACTACCCGGCCATTGAAGGCCTGCAAGAGGCGGGGGCACTGTGTATTCAGGCTGACTTCGCGACCGACGAAGGAGTCCTCGCTTTTGCCAATGAAGTGAAAGCCCGTACCGAAGGTTTACGCGCTATTGTGCACAATGCCAGCGCCTGGGTTGCCGAAAAACCGGGGCTGCCGCTTTCTGACGTGCTGTCCAGCATGATGCAGATCCACGTGAACACCCCTTACCTGCTTAATCACGCGCTGGAAGGCCTGCTGCGCGGACATGGGCATGCGGCCAGCGATATTATCCATTTTACTGATTACGTCGTAGAACGCGGCAGCGACAAGCATATTGCGTATGCTGCCAGTAAAGCGGCTCTGGATAATATGACCCGCTCATTCGCCCGCAAACTGGCCCCGGAAGTGAAAGTTAACGCAATCGCCCCCTCACTAATCCTGTTTAACGAAGGTGACGATGCAGAATATCGCCAGCAGGCGCTGAATAAGTCGTTGATGAAAACAGCACCCGGCGAAAAAGAAGTCATTGATTTAATAGACTATCTGTTTACCAGTTGTTTTGTCACCGGCCGCAGCTTTGCCGTTGACGGGGGTCGCCACCTGCGCTAGTGCAATTTTATCCAACAAAAGATCAGCAACCACGCGCTCAGGCTCCAGCACACTACCGAGCCAATGAGCGCGACGGGTAGACGCATAAAACCGGTGAAGTACCACAGTGAAATGAGGTAGACAAAATAGGGAATAATCGACCACATGCTGAATACGATGGTTGTACGTAATGCCTCTATTCCACGCTCACTGGCCACAATATAGTGCGCTATCAGCGCAAAGGTTGGGAACAGTGGAATTAACCCCGCAATATAGTAATTCTTTGTTTTAGCCAGTAAACCAATCAGCACCACTACCAGCGCACCCAGCGCCGCTTTTACTACGAGCCCCATCGTTTTGCCTTAACACATCAATAACATCAGTCCCTAGCATAACGGAAGCGTTCTCGTTTAGAAAAGATTAATGGAAGGAAAAACGATGGCGGTGTATGTTGGCGTTTTATATTCAAAATGAATGATATGAACACCATCGTATTTGTTGAAGATGATCCCGAAGTAGGTTCGCTGATTGCGGCCTATCTGGCCCGGCATGATATTGAGGTTATCGTCGAACCTCGTGGTGATTTGGCCGAAGAGAAAATCCTGCAAGTGCAACCCGATCTGGTGTTGTTAGATATTATGCTTCCAGGTAAAGACGGTATGACTATTTGCCGTGATTTGCGTGGGCGCTGGCAAGGTCCAATTGTCCTGCTGACTTCGCTGGACAGCGACATGAACCATATTCTGGCCCTCGAAATGGGTGCCTGCGACTATATCCTGAAAACCACACCACCGGCAGTACTGCTGGCTCGCCTGCGCTTGCATTTACGCCAAAACGAACATTCAGCCCAGGCAAAAGGGATTCAGGCTGCCACCATCACCCCGCACACCACTCTGCGCTTTGGCGCACTGACCATTGACCCAACGAATCGGTCTGTGCTGCTCGGCGGTGAACAAGTCGCCCTCTCTACAGCGGATTTTGAGTTACTTTGGGAACTGGCAACCCATGCCGGGCAGATTATGGATCGCGATGCCTTGCTGAAAAACCTGCGCGGCGTAAGTTACGACGGTATGGACCGCAGTGTCGATGTCGCAATCTCCCGACTACGCAAAAAACTGCTCGATAACGCGACTGAACCCTATCGAATCAAAACGGTACGCAACAAAGGTTATCTGTTCGCTCCGCATGCCTGGGACGACGAGTCTCAGAAATAACCCACCGGATGAACCGCATAACCAATCGCGTGAATGCAACTCAGCGTGACAGTATCGCGTTGAGTTGCATATCGATTTTTCTGCCTCAACTGAACGTCAGACCGTCATATTTTTTCCAACGGTAGTTCAACGCGGAAATAATCCAACAGGCAATAAAGACACCAATAATGGCAAACCCGACATTGCCCATGTGGTCGCTTAAGTTACTGACCGTGTCCCACAGCCCGCCCTGTAACGAAAACGCATCAGACAGCAGGCTCAACCCCTCCAGTCCGCCGATAAACAGCGCCACAATCACTGAGGTTCCGGTAATGGTCATATTGTAATACAGCTTACGTTGTGGCTTATTGAATGCCCAACCGTAGGCCTCAACCATCAGTATACTGTCGAGACAATCAATCAGCGCCATGCCGCAGGTAAACAGCGCCGGGAAGACTAAAATGGACCAGACAGACATCCCGTTGGAGGCGCTTGAAGCCGATATGCCCAACAACGAGATTTCAGTCGCAGTGTCAAAGCCCAGACCAAATAAGAAACCAACAAAATACATGTGCCAGTCTTTCCCAACCAACCTGAAGGCTGAGCGGAATAGCCAACTCAGCGGACCTGAAACCGTGACATCTTCCGTGGAGAGATCATAAATACCGGTGCGTTTCAGATGACGGAACGCTTTCCAGACCTGACAGAAAATGATGAGGTTGATGGCCGCCAAAATCAGCAGAAATGCGGCAGAAACGGTGGTACCAATAATGCCACCAATATTCTGAAACCATACCATATGCTGCTTAAACACGCTGGTGGTCAGAGCAATACCCATGCTTGCCAGCACGACGATGGTGGAGTGTCCCAGAGAAAACCATGCCCCCGTCGTCAGTGCGCGTTTCTTTTGCTGCATGAGCTTTCGCGTCGCACTATCTATGGCAGCAATATGATCGGCATCGACTGCATGACGCAAACCATAACACCACGCGATCAGGCTCAATGCCAGAAGTGACGTATTATGCCTAAACGCGGTGAATGCCCAGAGCCAGGCGACTATGTTTGATCCGATGAGAAAAACCACCAGCAATATGAGGTTTGGCCGTTTTTTTATTAATGAAAACAACGAAGTCATTATTTCCGGCCCACTCGTTTTGTAATAAACAACACAACATCACCGCCGTACACTGATAGATTAATAAAACGTTTACCAGCCTAATGATAACGTTTAAGAATTACCAGCCCAGTGTCTTAGATCAAAGTTGCCTGCTCTCTTCGTCCAGTTCAGCAATCGCTAATTCCGCGACACGCAAGGTTATCGCCGCATTTTCCCCATCCTCCAGAAACCATGCAGAAGATAAACCACACCATGCGGCTATCCACATCAGCAGTCGCTGTCGTTCAATCCCGGCTATCTCAGAGACAAGTTGTACGCGTTGCTTAAAAATATTTGGGTCTGTCGCGATAGCAACGCGGGGATCGGCAAGGTCAGGATTCGTGAATATATTAGCGTAATCAAACCCTCGCTCACCCAGCAGCCCCTTGGGATCAATTGCCAGCCAGCCTGCCGGGCCAAAATCGAGGACATTGCCGTGATGTAAGTCACCATGCAATACGACCTCATCCTGAGGAGAAGAGAACAATTCGTTTGCGATCTCTGCACAGCGCGTCATGACTCCACCATAAATTTTCGCCGCAGGGGCAAGATGGCGAAACCAGTGCCGCAGCGGTGTTAATACCGGTGTAGACGCATTGGCTGGTCGATGGAGTTGTCGGGCGGTATTGCAAAGAATACGGCATGCCTGCGCATCCTCCCCCGTTCGGGACATCGCGGATAACGAATCCGCTCCTGTTGCGCGTACTAGCAGGGTCGCGCCATGATCATGAGCGATCGCTTGCGCCGCACCGCTGCCATTCCACCACACCATAAGCTCACCACCAGTACGCTCAATTTCATCATCGGTGAGCTTAAGCATGGCTTTCCTACCCTCTTTGATTGTGGTAACGGGTAAGAGCGCTGACGTTCGCGTCATAACCGGATTGCCGTCAGGAATGAGCGCCCAGTGGCGAAGCCAGGTTTGAAACATGCATTTTTCCACTGTGTTCCCTCATGTTAGCCAGGAGTCTACGCTCTTTTGCTGAATCGATTCTTATAGTAATATAGCGCACACAGGGGATGGCATTCCCCCTTGAACCGCCATGTGGCTAATGATGCCTGCTTTATATTCCCGGACCGGGAAGAAGCAGGTGCACGTATTTTTAGCCATGCTGCGCTGTGTGTCCGGGATGATAACTCATCTGAGGATGCGTCAATGCGCTCAAATCACTTTCTGCTCAATAATTCAATAACTGCACTCGGGCAATGGCTTGGCCTTGCTTTGCTCATCGCCGTACTAACCGGCACAGCTTCTGCATTATTCCTGTTTTCTCTTGATTGGGCCACTACGACCCGAGTCAACCACCATTGGCTTATCTGGTTACTTCCTGTCGCCGGTTTCATTGTAGGATGGATTTATCTGTTGTACGGAAGCGCCGTTGAGGGTGGCAATAACCTCGTTCTTGATGAAATCCACCATCCTCACAGCATCATCCGCCTACGCATGACGCCGCTGGTTTTTATCAGCACCGTGATTTCTCATCTGTTTGGTGCCTCAGTTGGGCGTGAAGGAACGGCAGTACAAATGGGTGCATCCATCGCCGATCAGTTTACGCGTATTTTTAGACTGACACCTGACTCCCGGCGTCTTGTTCTAATGGCGGGCATCAGCGCGGGGTTTTCATCCGTATTTGGCACCCCGCTTGCGGGTGCAATCTTTGGTCTTGAGGTGCTGGCGATCGGCCGCATGAATTACAATGCACTTATTCCCTGTATTTTTGCTGCTATCGTCGCCGATCAGACAGGTTTGTTGTGGGGTGTAAAACATACACATTACGTCATCTCTCAGGTCCCTGATTTCTCTGCATGGACACTGATTGCCGTAATTATCGCTGGTTGCTGCTTTGGTTTTACCGCGCGGGTCTTCGCTAACCTCACGCATACCATTGGTAGCGTTATGAAGCGAACCGTTCGTTACGCACCGTTTAGGCCGTTCATTGGGGGACTTGTCGTGGCCGTCGCGGTGTACTTTTTGGCGGCAGATCGCTATATCGGCCTCGGCATTCCGGTGATCGTGGATGCTTTCCGGCAACAGCTGCCCTCCTGGGATTTTCTGGGCAAACTGGTATTTACCGCGGTCTCACTGGGCACAGGTTTTAAAGGAGGAGAAGTCACCCCACTTTTTTATATTGGGGCCACACTGGGTAATGCACTTGCACCACTACTGCATTTACCTGTCAGTTTCCTTGCAGGTATGGGGTTTGTCGCTGTCTTTGCCGGGGCCGCAAATACGCCTGTCGCTTCAACACTGATGGCCATTGAGTTATTTGGAGCCGACACGGGAATTTATGCCGCACTGGCCTGCGCGGTTGCCTGGTTGATATCTGGTTATACCGGTATTTATCGTTCTCAGCGTGTTGCCTGCCCGAAACACGGTTTTGTCCCCGAGAACATTAAACTGGCGGATATACCGGCTTTCCTCGCGGAAAATACCCACAAACGGGATTAAATCATTTGGCTACAAAAATGAGAGTTGTCCAATAAGGCGCAGGCTTTGTCGTTATCTCTCAGTCGACAAAGCCGCGCCCAGAAATAATGCCAACGTCATACCATCTGCCGTGAACCGTTGACATTATAATTAATCATCGTTTCCATAACCCAATAGCTTACCTAACTTCCCTACCTTTTCTTTTTATGTTTATTGTTTCCCATGCCTTCTCTGAAAGCATCAGCCTGGGTTTCCGCTGCACGCTCGGTCGCGTAGTTAGCATTCACCGAACGCCAGTATTCTTTTTCCTCATGGTAGCAAGTATCACGACTTACACCTGTTGCTACGCATCTATCTACTCGTTGTTGTTCAGTCACACAGCCGGATAATAAGGATATGGCAGAGGTGAATAAAACCGTCATCATTAACTTTTTCAAAATAGATACCTTAGAATTTCCAGCCCGCACCCAGAACCACACTATTAGCTTGTGAACCAAAGATCTTAGAACCTTCATAGCCCGCATCGATAGTGAAACCTGCAATGGGGGTTAACTGAACACCCGCCCCATATGCAAAGCCAGTAGACGTATCTGTATCACCATCAGCCTTTACTGCTCCCCTTGCGATACCTGCCAATACGTAAGGTTTGAGGACATCGTTTATGCGATAACTTGCCCCCACCAGAGCAGAACCATATCCACGGTCAATATCGTTTTCATTGTCAGCGGAAATAGTGAGCGAGGAGATGACACCCAAATCACTTTCATCGGGCGTGTATCCATACTTCGCATTAAAACCACTCAGGCTTTTTCCTGCTGTTTTGGTATGAACATAACCGCCGGTAATCACATTTTCACCGGCCAGAACAGATGCAGACAATGCCAATACCACAATGAACAAACCACTGTTGAAATTTAACAATCCCATTACCATTCCTATCATCAATAAGTAACAAATCAGAATAATCAACTGAATTTATAATCACACCGCAAAAGTATATTAGGGTAATTTTCCAGCATTCAGAATTATCAAGAAG